>JAFEFD010000604.1 GCA_018240765.1 Pseudomonadota bacterium
AAATCCCGTCGCCGAGCCGACTCACTGCGCCGAAGAATTGCGCGACGGTACGGCGCGCGCCCCAGCGGTTGGCGCTGATGCACAGGCGCTGGTCAAATCCGGGCGACGGCGACAGGAAGTGCATGCGGATTCTCCTCGACAAGCTGGCGCAACAGCGATTCGAATTGTCCGATCACCGCCGCCGGAGCCAGCGGCGCCACACGCAGGCGCGCGTTCTCGCGCACGCGTTCGCGCAGGACCGCGTCCACGCCTAGCGCGACGACGGCATTGACGAAACCTTGTGCATCGTCCACCGGCGCGCGCATGCCGCTGATGCCGTTGGCGACGTGCTCGTGCGCGGCGCCGCGGTCGAAGGCGACGACGCCGAGCCCGCTCGCCATCGCTTCCAGGGTGACGTTGCCGAAGGTTTCAGTGAGGCTCGGAAAGACGAACACGTCTGCGCTCGCGTAGTGCCGCGCCAGGTCCTGGCCATTGCGCGCGCCGGCGAAGATGAAGTCGGGATTTTCCGCGGCCATGCGCTTGCGCACCGGTCCGTCGCCGACCCAGACAAAGCGCGCGCGTGGCTCGCGCTCGCGCAGGGCGCGGTAAGCACGCACCGCGAGATCGAGGTTTTTCTCTGCGGCGATGCGTCCGACGTAGATTGCGACGGGAACGTCGTCGCCGGCGCCCCAGAAGGCACGCAGCATCGGGTCGCGATGGCGCGGATGGAACAGTTGCGTATCCACCGCGCGGCGCAGCACGCGCACGTTGTCGATGCCGCGCTCGCGCAATTCGGCGGCCAAGGTGTGGGTCGGCACCAGTGTCGCAGCCGCGCGACGGTGGAAACGCAGCAACCAGCGGTTGACGAGCGGCGCCGTCCAGCCGACACCGTAGTGTGCCGCGTAGTCGCCAAAATGCGTATGGAAGCCGGTGCATGCCGGGATGCCGAGACGCCGCGCCGTGGCGAGTGCAGACCAGCCAAGCAAACCTTCGGTGGCGATGTAGACCGCGTCCGGACGCAATTGCGTCCAGGTCTTTCGCAGCACGGAACTGGCGGGGAGACCTACGCGCAGGCCGGGATAGTGCGGCAGCGCCACGCTCGTGGTGTCCAGCAATCGCAACCCTGCCTCGTCGCGCCGATCCGCCCGAAATGGGCGCACCACCTGCACGCCATGGCCTTGGGCGGCCAATCCATGGGCCAGATCGCGCACGGTAAGCGCGACGCCGTTGATCTCCGGTGGGTACGTTTCGCTGACGAGGCTGACACGCACGGCTGGACTCCGCTGGGATGCGGAGATCGTGCTGGTTTCCGGTTGCGCGGGTGTGATCGCCGCGTGACGCGGCGATGACGGTCGATCAATCAATGCTTGGGCGGCGCGGGCCTGATGATCACCACCGGCGGTGTCCAGTAGCCGCTGCCCCAGTACGGGCCCCACGGCCCCCAGAATGGGTCGTAATAGTACGGCCATGCGCCACGCTGGTCGTCGGGCCGGCGCTCGGGCCACAGGTAGATGTTGTCGGCATCGACCAGGGCATAGGTGTAGTCGTAGCCTCCGACCGGATGTTTCTGCGTGCCCGCAAGCGTGCCGGTCACGGTGATTTCGCGATCCTTCTTGTACAGTTCCGGATCGTAGAAACCACGGCCGCAGGCGATGAAGCGGCCGCTGCTTTGCGAACGCGGGCGTGGTCGCGCATCGTCGTAGAGCGCGCGCGAAAGGATTTCGAAACAGGTCTTGTCCGATTCCGGATTGACCGAGACGATGTTGCCGCCCCAGCGCACGCGGTCGCCATGCACGCCCTGCTGCGCGGCCTGCTGCGGCGTGATTGCGTTGAAATTCTGGCCAGCGAGCTGCGGCGGCACGCTGGCGCAACCAGCCAGCGCAAGCGTGCCGAGTGCGGCGGTGGTTACGAGGAAATTACGCATGGCGGACTCCTGAGGTTTTCACGACTCATGACGATTGTGCAGCCGCGGGCGTCGCAACGGGAAGCCGTAACCTGGCGACGGCGCGGGTAAAATTTTGTATCCGTTCAGGGTCAGGTAACGCATGGGCATAGCGCAGGCCGACATATTGCGCGAATAAATCCTGCAAACCGTGCTGTGCCGGCCATGTCGCTGCCACCCGCATCGCAAGCGTCAGCGGGCCTTCGGCGCGATCGCGCGCGGCGCCGGCGCGGGCGAGTTTGCGGCAAAGCCGCGCGTAGGCGGCATCCAGCGCGTCGCCGGCGGGCTTCGGCGCACGCATCGCCCACCAGGCGAACAGGCCCAACAGCACGCTGCCCAGGGCCAGCATTGCCAGCATCAATTGCGGATATTCGGCCTTGTCCACGCCAAACGGCGTCAGCAGGCTCTGCTGACGCAGCGCGTTGAATTGCACGATCGCATCGTTCCAGAAACGGTTGACCAGGTCCATGCGATTGCGGATCGCCATCAGCCAATCCGCCTGATACCACGGTGCGCTGGCGCCCGCAGCGGCGTGCGCGCCGGCCTGCACGCGTTGCGGACTCACCGCCGCGGTCGGATCCACGCGCACCCAGCCAAGGCCTTGCAGCCAGACTTCCGACCAGGCGTGCGCGTCGGACTGGCGCACGACCCAATAGTTGCCGAGCTTGTTGAAGTAGCCGCCCTGGTAGCCGGTGACCACGCGCGCGGGAATGCCGGCAGCGCGCATCAGGAACGTGAATGCCGACGAAAAGTGTTCGCAGAATCCGCGTCGGGTATCGAACAGGAAATCGTCCACCGAATCGCGGCCAAGCAGTGGCGCGTTGAGGGTGTAGGTGAATTCGCCGCGGATCATGTCCAGCGCCGCATTGATGATGCGATTCGGATCGCCGTGGAATTCGTCGTGCCAGCGTTGTGCCAGAGCGCGTGCGCGCGGATCGAATCCGGTCGGCAGTTGCAGGGCGAGCCGGCGGTGCAGCGGATCGAGCATGGGTTCGAGCACGTAGTCCGGCGCGGAAACCATGCGGTAACGGATCGGATCGTCCACGTGCGTGCGGCTTACCAGGCTCATGTCGGCGCCGCGCACGGCGCCTTGCGGCGCGAGCAGGGGCACGTCGAGGGCAAGCAACCAGTGGCGTTCGCTCGGCTCCAGCGTGACTTCATAGCTGACGCGGTCGCCGCGCACGCGCACGTCGCCGTCGCCGGGCCGGCTGGCCAGCCATTCGGGTCGCGTCCAGGCGCTGCCATCGAATTGCCACAGCACCGGGCCGCGCCAATACAGCTTGTCGCGCGGCGGCGTGGTGGTGTCGAAGACGACGCGAAACGCCGGGCTGTCGTCGATCAGCAATTCCTGCATGGTGCCGGGCGCCATGCGATCGCCGAGGCCGGTGCGCGCGGTGGTGTCGTTCGGCGCGCCCCACAGCGGCGAGGCCAGGCGCGGGAACAGCACGAACGCGCACAGCGCCAGCGGCAACGCAGTGGCAAGGGCGAATGCGCCCGAGCGCAGATCCGGCAGCCATTGCGTGCGCGCGGATTCGAGCGCGCGCAGGGCGGCGAGCAGGATGACCAGCGCGGCGCACAACAGCACGGTAATCCACATGCCCTGGTCGAACAGCAGGGCGCTCATCAGCACAAACGCGGAAAAACAGATCGCCGCGCGCGCGTCGCGGCGGTTGTCGGTTTCCAGCAGCTTGAGCGCAAGCATGGCGCAGGCCAGCGCGCTGCCGGGTTCGCGTCCGAACAGGTTGCCGTAGTGAAAGACGATCAGCACCGGGAACAGCAGCACCAGCGGCAACTTGATCCACGCCGGCAGGCGTTTCGTGCTGCGCCGGCGCTGCAGCCAGCGCAGCGCAATCAGGGCCAGCACCGGCACGGAAATCAGCGACGGCAGACGCAACAGGTGCGGCAGCACGGCCACGAACACCGCCGCCGCGGTGAGGCGGAACTGCAAGCCGGTCAGCGCCGGCGAGGATTTCACGGCGCGGCTCCGGGCGCGAGCGCGAGCGCGCGCAGGCAGGCATGGCGATGCTCGGCGCCGAGACCGGAATCGATGCGCGTTTGCGCCAGGGCCAGCGCATACGGCAGGCGCACCGCTTCGGCCATGCACACCCAGGCGGCGAGGCGCGCAATGCGATCTTCGTTCGGCAATCCGCGCAGAGCGGCGAAATCGAGCATGATTTCCTGCCCGCGCGGCGTTTCGAATTCCTTGACCAGCAGTTGGTCGCGGCGCGCGCTGGCCTTCCAGGCGATGTTGCGCGGCGGGTCGCCGGTCTGATACTCGCGCAGCGCGGCCAGCTCGTCGCCGCTGTTACGGTCGGCGAGCTGTTGTGCCTGTACGCCGGAGCGCGGTAGCGGCGGGGGATTGGATTCCAGACGCGGATACACGAGTGCGGCGAATTCCGGATTGATCCAGCTCCAGACCTCGAACAGGCCGAACGGATATTCGCTGCACAGGCGCAGCCGTCCCGGGCGCAGCCAGCCGCGTTGCGGGGCGGGAATGCGCAACGTGGCGGCGCCGTCGCGATCCAGATCGAAGCCGGTCTGTGCATCCTGTGTACGCAAGCGCAGGCTGTGTCGCGATTTTGCCGCAATGTGGAAATGTATAGAAAATTCCAGCGCGCCGCCGGCATGGCAGGGCTCGGCGCGCAACGCCGCGATTTCGAGCCCGTTCAAGGTGGCGAACGCGGCGAACACGCTCTGGTAGGCGGCGGCGGCGAACAGGCAGGTCAGCAGCAGGGCCGGGTTGTTGTTGTAGTTCAGCGCGCCCAGCAGCATCACCAGCAAAAGCAGCGACAGCATCAGGCCGAAGCGCGTCGGCAGCACGTAGATGCGGTGGCGGTCGAGCCGGATCGGCAAGGATTCGACGCGCTTGAGCCGCGTCAGCGCCGGCAGACGGCGTTCGGCGTACTCGAACAGCCGGTCGCGAAGCGACGTGCGGATAGCGCTGGCAGCGGTGCCGGTCAACGTCGCGTCCCGGCCGTTTACCCGAAGTCTGGCGCGGATGTGCCCAGTTCGAACCATTCACGGACGCGCCCATGCGCCGCATCGGCGTTGCCATCGCGCAGCGTGAATTCGTTGGTCGCCGGAGAGTACGCGTAATCCCGGCCCCACTGCGCGACGTTTGCCGCGATCTCGCGCACGGCATGCAGCGCATGGTCGATGTCGGCCTGCGTGGTGCTCGGATGGAACGACAGCCGCACCCATCCGGGTTTTTCCGACAGGTCGCCATGGTCGATGCGCGCGGTGATCGAGTGCGAACGCGACGGATCCACGTGCAGCAGGTAATGCCCGTAGGTGCCGGCGCAGGAACATCCGCCGCGCGCCTGCACGCCGAAGCGGTCGTTGAGCAGGCGCACGATCAGGTTGTAATGGATGCCGGTCAGGTAGAACGAGAAGATCGCGAGCCGGTCGCGGTGCGTGCGTGCGAGTACCTCGACGCCCGGAATCGCCTGCAGCGCGTCCATCACGTACGGGACGATCTCGCGCTCGCGCCGGTGCATTTGCGCCACGCCCATCCGGTCCTTGAGTCTCACCGCCAGCGCGGCCCGGATCGCCTGCAGGAATCCCGGCGTGCCGGCGTCCTCGCGCGCCTCGATGTCGTCGAGGAACGAGTATTCGCCCCAGGGGTTGGTCCAGTTCACGGTGCCCCCGCCGGAATCGTCCGGCACCGTATTGCGGTACAGGTTGCGGTTGAAGATCAGCACGCCCGACGAACCCGGTCCGCCGAGGAACTTGTGCGGCGACCACAGCACCGCGTCGAGCCGCTGCTCGGCATCGGCCGGATGCATGTCGATGTCCACGTACGGTGCCGACGCGGCGAAATCGACAAGGGCCACGCCACCGGCGCGGTGCATCAGCTTCGCCAGCGCATGGTAGGGCGTGCATACGCCGGTTACGTTCGAGCAGGCCGTAAAGGCGCCGATCTTCAGCGGACGCCCTGCATGCTGGTGCAGCAATGCCTCCAGCCTGCGCGGATCGACCAGGCCCTGTTCGTCCGGCGGTACCACGATCACGTCGCAAATGCATTCCAGCCAGGACGTCTGGTTGGAATGGTGTTCCATGTGCGTGATGAACACGACCGGGCGTTCGGCTTCGGGGATTTCCACGAAGCGGCGCAGGCCCTGCGGCGCCTTGAGCCCGAGGATGCGCTGGAACTTGTTGACGACGCCGGTCATGCCGCTGCCGGCGGTGATGATCAGGTCGTCCGGCCCTGCATTCGCGTGCGCCTTGAGGATCGCGTGCGCGCCGTGGTAGGCGAGCGTCATCGCGCGGCCGGTTTCGCTGCTTTCCGAATGGGTGTTGCCCACGAACGGGCCGAAGCATTCGAGCATGCGTTGCTCGATCGGCGCGTACAGGCGGCCGCTCGCGGTCCAGTCGGCGTAGACGATGCGCTGCTCGCCGCAAGGCGACCGGAACGTCTGCTCCTGACCGATGGTGTTGGCGCGGAATTCAGCGAAGTAGTGCTCGAGGCAATTCATGGAGAGTGCGTTGTCAATTTCGCACCGGCACCTTGGCGAGCAAATCGGCCGCCAGCCGATCGCGGCTGGTGCTGCTCGATGCCGATGGAATCAGCCGATGCGCGGCGACGCCGGGGAACACCGCCTGCACGTCTTCCGGCACGCAATACGCGCGGCCTTCAAGGAAGGCGTATGCGCGCGCCGCGGCGAGCAAGGCAAGGCCCGCGCGTGGACTCAGTCCGACGCGGATCTGCGCATGCGCGCGGCTGGCCGCGAGCAGGGCCTGCACGTAGTCGATCAGGGCCGGACTTGCCAGCACCGCCGCCGTTGCGCTGCGCATGTGAGCGAGTTGCGCGGTCGACAGGCATGGCGTGAGTTGCGCGAGCAATTCGCGGCGGTCGCTGGACGCAAGCAAGGCGCGCTCGGCAGCGGGATCGGGGTAATCCAGGCCGATGCGCAGCATGAAACGATCGAGCTGCGAATCCGGCAGTGGATAGGTGCCGGCGAGCTCCACCGGATTTTGCGTCGCAACGACGAAGAATGGCGTGGGCAGCTTGTGCGTGGCGCCATCCACCGTAATCTGCTGTTCGGCCATCGCCTCGAGCAGTGCGCTTTGCGTTTTCGGCGTGGCGCGATTGATCTCGTCGGCCAGTACCAGTTGCGCGAACAGCGGGCCCGGATGGAACTTGAACGCGCCGCTCTCGCGCTCGTAGACGCTCACACCGATAATGTCCGACGGCAGCATGTCGGACGTGAACTGGATGCGCTGGAACGAAAGATCCAGCGTCGCCGCCAGCGCATGCGCCAGCGTGGTCTTGCCGACGCCGGGCAGGTCTTCGATGAGAAGATGTCCGCCGGCGAGGATGCAGGCAAAGGCCAGGCGCACCGGCGCGGCCTTGCCGAGCACGACGCGATTCACCTGCGCCTGCGCGCGTTCGAGCGCAGCGGCAAGGACGGGATCGGGTGCGGAAGCTACGGGTGCGAGGCGGGTGTTCATGCAGGCGAGTATAGGCAATCCGAAAGCAAACGGAGTTCCGCGACGCGAGCGGCACTGGCGAACGGCATTCTGGGTAGTCTGGGCGGCGGTGCTCGCCGCGAAAATTGTTCTCGCTGCACATCTGGCGCCATTCGGCGACGAAGCCTGGTACTGGCAGGAAAGCCGGCATCCGGCCATCGGCTACAGCGACCTGCCGCCGCTCACGGCATGGCTGATAGCGGCCGGCGAAGCGCTGTTCGGACACGGCGTGCTGGCCATGCGCGCGCCATTCCTTGCGCTCGGCGCCCTGCTGCCCTTGCTGATCGTGCGCATCGCGTGCGATCATTTCGATGAAGCCGATGCGTGGCGCGCGGGATTGCTCGCATTGGGACTGCCATTGCTCGGCATGCTGGGCATCTTCGCGCTGCCCGACGTGCCACTGACGTTCGCGAGTGCGCTGGCGTTGCTCGCGGTCGAGCGTGCCGCACGCACGCACCGCTTGCGCGACTGGACCTTGCTTGGCATCGCCTTGGCCTTCGCTTGGCTGGCGCATTATCGGGCCGGGATGCTGCTCGCTGCGGGTCTTGCGTTCTTTGCGCTGACTCCACGCGGTCGCGCGCTGTGGCGCGATCCGGGTTTGTGGCTGGCGCTGGCGATCATGTGCCTCGGCATCGTGCCGACCGTGTTGTTCAACGCCGCGCACCAGTGGGCGGCGCTGGATTTCCAGCTCGTGCAGCGCAATCCCTGGCGCTTCCACGCCGATGCACTGGTGCAGCCGCTGGAACAGGCGCTGGTGTGCACGCCGCTGTTTTATGCAATGTTGTTGTGGGCGTTATGGCAGACATGGAAACGGCGTGAACAAGCTGCGCCGTGGGATCTATTCCTGTGTTGCGCGGCGGTGCCGATCCTTGCCTACTTCGTGTTCGGATTATTCGCCGACGACACGCGTTTTCGCGCGCACTGGCCGCTGCCGGGCTACTTGCCCCTGCTGGTCGTGTTGCCGGTTCTGCTGCGCGAATCGAAGGTCGCCGCATGGTTTCGGATTGCGACGTTCGCATTGCTCGCGCTTGGCAGCGCGCTCGTGTTCGCCTATCTGGGCATGGCCGCGATTCCCGGCGGCGCCGATGCGCTGGCGCGGATGAAAGCATTCCCGCAGCAATTTGTCGGCTGGCGCGAAGCGGCGGCGGAAACCAGGACATTGCTTGATCAACCACGCTTTGTGAATTCGATTCTCGTCGCCGACAACTTCATGCTCGCCGCGGAACTCGACTTCGTACTGGATGCATCACGTCCGGTATACACGCTCGATCATCCGATCAACGCCAAGCACGGGCGCGCGCCGCAGTTGGCGATCTGGCAGCGCGACGAAGCGGGCTTGCGTGCACGCGGTGCGGGGCGCCCGATATTGCTCCTGGTCGAACCCGGCGCGCGGCGCGAACGCGAACGCGCGGAATGGCTGCAAACCCTGTGTTCGCGTGTCGCCGACCTTGCTCCAGTCGCACGGCTGGATGCCTATGACGGACGCAAACGCTATCGCTGGTATGCGGGCACCGTGGCTGCGGCGGACAACAAGGAATCGAGTCCGGATTGCGTCGCCGCCAAGCCGTGAGTCACACAACGGCAATGCCGAGTTCGCGCAGCAGTTTGCACAGTGCGATCAGCGGCAGTCCGATCAGCGCGGTCGGGTCGTTCGTTTCGATGCGTTCGAACAAGGCGATGCCGAGTCCTTCGCACTTGAAGCTACCGGCGCAGTCGAGCGGCTGTTCGCGCTCGACGTAGCGCGCAATCTCGTCGGCGTCGAGCGTGCGGAAATGCACGCGCGTCGTGTCTTGATCCGTCTGCGCCCGCGGCTTTGAAGCGCGCGCGTCGATTACGCTAATCGCGGTATGGAACACGACCGTGCGTCCGGAACAAGACGCCAGCTGCTCCCGCGCGTTCTCGACGGTGCCCGATTTTCCAATGACGCGTCCGTCGAGATCGGCGGTCTGATCCGAGCCGATAACAATCGCGCCGGGATTTTTTGCGCCGACCGCTTGCGCCTTGGCAAGGGCAAGACGGCCTGCCAGCGTGGCGGGACTTTCATTCGCGAGCGGCTTCTCGTCGACAGCGGGCGCCACGCAGCGGAAATCCGGCGTCAGCCGAGCCAGCAGTTCGCGCCGATAACGCGACGTCGAGGCGAGCACCAGATCGATTTCGCCAAGCGCAATCATTGGCCAGGCGGCCGCTTCACGCTGCGCGCATCGGCCTGCGCGCGTTGCAGATCACTGGATATTGTGGCAAGGCGATCGAGCTGGGACTGCAAGGTGGCGCCGGACTGATCCAGCGCTCGTTGCGCCTGCGCCAATTCGTGCAGCGAAGCGGTCGTGGCGTGTTGCTGGATCCACAATCGATGGGCGAGCAAATCCTTCAGCGCGGCTTGCACCTTGGCATCGGCCTGCAACGCGCTGTCCGCACGCGCGCTCATTTCCTCCGGCAGCACGACCAGCATGTCGCGCAGGTGCCGCATGCGCTCGCGGCATTCCTGCAGGTGCGATTCGAGGGCGTCGGCGCCGTCGAGCAGGGCGCGAATCGCGTTTTGGCGCGAGCGTCCGCCGCGGTCGCGCAGCCACAATCCTGCCACGGCGAGGGTGAGGCAGACAGCAATGGTGACAAGCCAGGTTTCGATGCGATTTCCCCGATGCCCGGGACCAGTGTGCCCAAACCGCGCCTTCGGGTAAACCTTCAATACGGACCGGTTTTGATTGACTTTGTGCGACGCAAAAACTACCATCCCGCGCGCCATGAACAACGTGTTGCCGGAATCCGTGGACGCGTGGCGCATGGTGCAGGCGCGACGGTCGTTTCAGGGGAGTTTGCCGCTCGCCTCGTTGCCGCGCCTGCGCGGCAGTCTGGCGGCCAGCGATGGCGTCGTGGATTTCGATCTGGAATTCGGCAAAGACGATCTGGGCATGGCGCATTTGCGCGTTCGCGCGCAGGCGTCGCTGCCCTTGACCTGTCAGCGCACGCTGGAAGTTTTCCGGCTGCCGGTGCATGTGGATACGCGGCTCGGATTGATCGCGCAGGAGGCTGACGAGGCCGCCTTGCCCGGTGAATACGAGCCGCTGCTGACGGTCGATGGTAACCTGCATCTGGCCGATGTGATCGAAGACGAATTGATCCTGGCCTTGCCGGTGGTACCGGTAAAGCCGGGGACGGAACACGAAGCGCCGGCGTTTACCGGCGCCGCGCGGGACGAACCGGAAGTGTCGAAAAATCCGTTTTCCGTGCTGAAGAACCTCAAACACAAGAAAACCTGATCTGGAGTAATGCGTCATGGCCGTTGCCAAGAGCCGTAAATCCCCGTCCCGCCGTGGCATGCGCCGCGCCCACGACGCACTGAGCGCCAAGCAGCTCGGCACCGACCCGACTTCGGGCGAGGTGCACGTGCGCCACAATGTCACCAAGGACGGCTACTACCGTGGCCGCAAGGTGATCGCGGACAAGAAGTCGGTGAAGGACGAGGACTGATTCCTCGCTCCACTCGCCGTCAGGGGAACCGCTCTGATCTACTCACGCATCGCCGCTACCGGCAGTTTCCTGCCGGAGAAGGTGCTCACCAATGCCGATCTCGAGAAACTCGTCGACACGTCCGATGAGTGGATAGCGTCGCGCACCGGCATCCGCCAACGCCACATCGCGGCCGAAGGGCAGACCACCTGCGATCTGGCTGAAGGCGCCGCACGCGCAGCATTGAAGGCTGCGGGCGTCGATGCGAGTCAGATCGAACTGCTTATCGTCGGCACGACCACGCCGGACCTGATCTTTCCCTCCACTGCCTGCCTGTTGCAGCATCGTATCGGTGCGAACGGTTGCGCCGCATTCGACGTCAACGCCGCGTGCTCGGGCTTCATCTATGCGCTTTCCGTCGCCGACAAGTTCATCCGCTCCGGCACGGTGAAAACCGCGCTGGTGGTCGGCGCGGAAACGCTCTCGCGCATGCTGGATTGGTCCGATCGTTCGACCTGCGTGCTGTTCGGTGACGGCGCGGGTGCCGTCGTCCTCAAGGCATCCGACGAACCCGGTATCCTGTCCACGCATATCCACGCCGACGGCGGTTACAAGGAACTGCTGTGGAATCCGGTCGGCGTCTCCGTCGGCTTCAAGCCCGGCGAGCACAACGCCGGCGTAAAAGTACTCATGGCCGGCAGCGAAGTGTTCAAGGTTGCGGTGAAGACGCTCGACCGCGTGGTCGATGAAACGCTCGCCGCGAATGGCCTGGACAAGCACGCCATCGACTGGCTGATTCCGCATCAGGCCAACCTGCGCATCATCCAGGCCACGGCCAAGCGCCTGGACATGCCGATGGAGCGCGTCATCGTCACCGTCGACAAGCACGGCAATACCTCGTCCGGATCCGTGCCGCTGGCGCTCGATTACGCCGTGTGCACCGGCAAGGTCCAACGCGGCCAACTTGTGCTGCTGGAAGCATTTGGCGGTGGCTTCACCTGGGGCTCGGCGCTGTTGCGCTATTGATTCCGTTTCCAACTGACGACTCTCGCTGACGCATATGCAGGCAGCCAATCTCGCTTTTGTTTTTCCCGGCCAGGGATCGCAGTCGCTCGGCATGCTCGCCGAACTCGGCAGCGAATACGCCGTGGTCAAAGCCACCTTCGACGAGGCTTCCGCGGGCGCGGGCATCGACTTGTGGAAGCTTTCGCAAGAAGGCCCGGAAGAGTCGCTCAACAGCACGCAAAACACGCAACCGGCCCTGCTCGCCGCAGATGTTGCCGTTTGGCGCGTGTGGGTGGAGCGTGGCGGCGTCATGCCAGCGGTTCTGGCGGGACACAGCCTCGGCGAGTACGCCGCACTGGTCTGTGCGGGCGTGCTCGGCCTGCACGACGCCGCTCACCTTGTCGCCGAGCGCGGACACCTGATGCAGGCGGCAGTGCCGCCGGGCGTGGGCGCGATGGCGGCGATTCTCGGCGGCGACGATGCGCAAATCGCCAAGGTCTGCGAGGAAGTCGCGAACGGCGAAGTCGTCGCGCCGGTCAATTACAACGCGCCCGGTCAGCTCGTCATCGCCGGCAATGCCGCTGCCGTGGACCGCGCAATCGCGCGCCTGGCCGAGCTTGGCGTGCGCAAGGCGGTGAAGCTCGCGGTCAGCGTGCCCTCGCATTGCGCGCTGATGCGCGGAGCCGCGGACGCGCTTGCGAGGAAGTTCGACGCGATCTCATGGTCGACACCGAAAATTCCGGTAATTCAGAATGTTGACGCGAAATCCTTCGACAGAATCGAGGATATCCGCGCTGCGCTGGCGCGCCAGCTTTATTCGCCGGTTCGTTGGACCGAATCCGTGCAGCAGCTTGCCGCGCGCGGCGTCACCCGCGTCGCCGAATGCGGACCGGGCAAGGTGCTGACGGGATTGCTCAAGCGCATCGAGCGCACGCTGGATGGCCGCGCCATCGGCACGCCGGGCGACATGACGCAGGCACTGGGAGAATGGCAATGAACCCTACGCTCAATGGTGAAATCGCCTTGGTCACCGGCGCCAGCCGCGGCATCGGTGCGGCGATCGCCGATACGCTCGCCGCGCACGGCGCGAAAGTCGTCGGCACGGCGACCAGCGAAGCCGGCGCACAGGCAATTGGCGAACGTTTGGCTGCGCATGGCGGCGTCGGTCGCGTGCTCAACGTCACCGACGGCGCGGCGGTTGAAAAACTCGTCGACGACATCACAACGCAGTTCGGCGCGGTCACGGTGCTCGTCAACAACGCCGGCATCACCCGCGACCAGCTTTTGCTGCGCATGAAGGACGAGGATTGGAACACGATCCTCGATACGAATCTGTCGTCGGTATACCGCACTTCGAAGGCGGTGATGCGCGGCATGATGAAGGCGCGCCACGGCCGTATCATTTCGATCGCGTCCGTCGTCGGCGTGACCGGCAATCCGGGCCAGGCGAACTATGCGGCGGCGAAAGCCGGCATCATCGCGTTTTCCAAATCGCTGGCGCGCGAGATCGGTTCGCGCGGCATCACCGTGAATGTCGTGGCGCCCGGTTTCATCGACACCGACATGACGCGCGCGTTGACCGACGACCAGCGCAAGGCGCTGCTGCCGAACATCGCGCTCGGCAGGCTCGGCGCTGCACAGGACATCGCCGACGCCGTGCTGTTCCTCGCATCAAAGGCCGCTAATTACATTACCGGGGAAACACTGCACGTGAATGGCGGGATGTACATGCCTTAGGAATCGTCAAACGCCCGTTTGCTGGCGCCGGGCCGGGTGTTCCACTACAATCCGCGCGCTCCGATTCACGGAATCCACCTTGGTGAGGGTTTGCACATGAGCAGCATCGAAGATCGCGTCAAGAAGATCGTTGTCGAACAACTGGGCGTCAAGGAAGATGAAG
>JAFEFD010000060.1 GCA_018240765.1 Pseudomonadota bacterium
CCTGCGATCGCCGGATTGCTTGTCTTGTTCGCGCTGTGCGGTTGCGCGCCGGCGGGACCGCCCATACGCCCGGTTTCCCCGGTCGACCTGACGCGATTCATGGGCCGCTGGTACGTGATTGCCTCGATCCCGACCCGATTCGAACGCGGTGGGCACAATCCGGTGGAAACCTACAGCCGCGAATCCGATGGAACCATCTGCACGTGGTTCCGCTTGCGCCCGGGGAGTTTCGCGGCTCCGGTCAAGCTCATCCACTCCAGCGCCAGTCCCGTTGCGGAAAGCGGAAACGGCGAATGGCGGGTGCGGCTGTTCGGAATCCTCTCCATGCAATACCTCGTCGGATGGCTGGACGCCGACTACAGCCAGGTGCTGGTCGTGCGCGATGCACGCGATTACCTGTGGTTCATGGCGCGCGCGCCGGAAGTCTCCGACGCGGATTACCGGGCGATGCTGGACCGGGCCAAGGCGATGGGCTATGACACCTCCCGGATCGAAAAAGCGCCGCAGCGCTGGCCCGAGGTTGGCGAAGGCAGCCAGACTTTCACGGGAGAATGTCGGTGAAGTATCTCGTCGCCCTGCTGGCTTGGACGATGCCTGTCGTCGCGTGGCTTTCGAACGCGAAGATATTCGGCCCGACCAACGGCGAAATCTCCGATCGCTATCCAACCTTGATTGTTGCCGCCGGATACGCGTTCTCGATCTGGGGGGCCATCTTCCTTCTCGATGTGCTCTACGCCACCCGGCAAATGCTTGAACCACCAGCCGATGTCAGGCTGGAACGCACGCGCCCATGGGCGTCGCTGGCCTTCGCCATGACCTCGCTATGGATGATCGCATTCACCTTGCAATTTTTCTGGATCGCGCTGGCGATCATCTGGATCAGCCTCGCAAGCATTCTCCGGGCCGCCTGGCACGTCGCGCACACGGCGCAACATGCGCGCGGCCCCTGGTGGCAGTGGATTCCGCTTTCCTTGCACGCCGGATGGGTCTCGCTCGCGGTATTTCTGAATGTTGCCCAAGTGATCGTCGCGTTCCAGTTGCTGCCGGTCGCCGACATGTTGCCCTGGACGCTCGCCTTGTTCGCGGTGGCCGCGCTGCTCGTGCTGACCGCGCTGGCCGGCATGCGCGGCAACTGGGTCTATGCGTTGGCTGCGATCTGGGGTTTGATCGGCGTTTACGTCAAGCAGAGTCATTCGCAACTGAGCGGCGCGAATGTGGCGGCCGATGCCGCGCTGGCTCTTGCATTCGCCGTTTGCGCGATTTCGCTGTTGTGCAGTTGGCGTTACCGTAGACTGCGTCACGAACCGCTTCGATCAAGCGCATGATCTTCGGATGACGACCCTGTGCCTTCTGCCCGGCGACCAGATCGATCCGGGCCACCGATGAGCACGGCGCTGGTACTGTTGCGCAGGGATCTGCGCCTGGAAGACAACCCGGCCCTGCATGCGGCCTGCGCGGAACACGAGCGCGTTCTGCCCGTATACATCCACGCTCCCGGCGAGGACGCGCCCTGGCAACAGGGCGCCGCCAGCCGATGGTGGCTGCACCACTCGCTGCAAGCGCTCGACGACGCGCTCGCAAAACAGCAAGGACGGCTTTGCATCGCTCGCGGCGAAACCCTGGGCGTGACGCGTGCGCTGATCCGGGAATTCAATGCCTCGGCCGTGTACTGGAATCGACGCTACGAGCCCGCCGCCATCGCCTCCGACACGAAGCTCAAGGCCGGTTTGCGCGAGGACGGCATCGCCGTCGAGAGCCGATCGGGCAATCTGTGGTGCGAGCCATGGCAAATCGCCACCGATCAGGGCGATCCTTACCGTGTCTTCACACCGTTCTGGCGCAAGTTGCGCACGCAACTGCAACCGGACGAGCCGTTGCCCGCGGCCCGCGCCCGGGAGTGGGCGCAAGCGCACGGCAGTTTGCCGTCGTCCGCGCTGGGCCTGTTGCCGAAGATCGCCTGGGACGCGGGTTTTGACGCGGCGTGGCGGCCCGGTGAAGCCGGCGCAGCGGAAATGCTGGACATCTTCGCGGACGACGCACTCGACAATTACAAGACAGTGCGCGATCTGCCCGCACGCCACGGCACATCCAGGCTGTCGCCGCACCTGCATTTCGGGGAAATCACGCCGCGCCAGATCCACTACCGGCTGCATGCGTACGCCAGCCGCGACCGCAACCGGCACCAACCCGATCTCGAGCCCTACCTGCGCGAACTCGCGTGGCGCGAGTTCGCGCACCATTTGCTGTACCACTTCCCGAACACGCCGGACGAAAACTTCAACCCGCGCTTCGAACGATTTCGTTGGGCCGTGGACAACCCGGACGCAATCCGGAGGTGGCGGCGGGGGCAAACGGGAATACCGCTCGTCGACGCCGGGATGCGCGAGCTGTGGACCACCGGCTGGATGCACAATCGCGTGCGCATGATCGCGGCAAGCTGGTTGACCAAGAACTTGCGCCAGCACTGGCGGCACGGCGCACGCTGGTTCTGGGACACATTGGTCGACGCCGACCTCGCCAACAACACGCTCGGATGGCAATGGGTCGCCGGCTGCGGCGCCGATGCCGCGCCCTATTTTCGCGTGTTCAATCCCCACACACAGGCCGCCCGGTTTGATCCCGAAGCGATTTACCTCAAGCGCTGGCTGCCCGAGCTGGCGGCGTTGCCGGCGAAACTGCTGCTGGAGCCATGGCGCGATCCCGCGGCACTCGCAGCGCGCGGCTACCCCGCGCCGATGGCCGATGTGTCAGCGACGCGGCAAACCGCGCTCGCGGCCTGGCAGCAACTGGCATCGGCCAGGAGCGGGGAAAACTGACCTCGATCGGCACGCTCCAGCCTCCGGTCCGCCTGGGACGAGGCTGCGATGGCAGACGGACTGCCGGAATCCCTCAGCCTTCGTGCGGCCGGGACGAACTGAAGATTTCGTCCGGCAGGAAATTCGCGCGGAAGATTTCATCGCCGTGCACAGCCTTGCCCGCCGCCATGTTGCGCTCGTCGAATCCGGCGAAAATGCGATCCGGCACGGTCGCGCTGGCGGATGTCGGTGCGGGCACGCGACCGCGATGCGACGCGATCAGGGCGACGGCGACGACCAGACTCGCAGCCATCGTGGACGCAACCGCGATGCGCCAGCCGCGGCGCGCGGACACGGCGCGACGTGGCACGGCACGACGATGCGTGGCGGCCGATGTTTGTCCGAACGCAGCAGCGATATCCGTGCTCAGTTGTTCCGATACCGGTTCGAGTTCGCGACTCAAACGCACCAGGTCCGCGCACAATGCGGATGCCGCTTCCTCGGCATGCGGCAGGCGCGACAGTTCCATCACGCTGTCCGCATCAGGCACGTCGAGCGGCTTGCGCGCAACGCGGGCGAACAGGTTTTTCAAATTCAGCTCATTCATCGAAGTCTCCAAACCCTTGTGCCGCGAGACGCTCGCGCAGGGTCAACATCCCCCGGTCGAGCAGCTTGCGCGCGGCTTCTTCCGACACGCCCACCGCATTGCCGATTTCACGCAGACTGAAGCCTTGCAGGTGCAGGGCCACTGCCTCGCGCCGGCGCAGCGGCAACGCCGCCATGCAGGCCGCCACGCACGAGAAATCCTGCGCGCCTCCAGCCAACCGTTCCGGCCCGGGTCCTGCGGACGCAAGTGCCTCAAAACCCGGATTTTCCTCATCCGGCAGCGCCTCCGCGGGCCGCGCATTGGCAGCGCGGATCGCATCAATCACCGCCGACAACACGGTTCTGTGGATATAAGACGCATGAAAGGCCGCATTCCGGTCACGTTCCAGCGCCCGCCACAGGCGGATGCGGACCTCCTGCTCGATATCGGCCGCATCGATGCCGTACTGGGCGATGCCGTGGCCTTCGATCAGGCCGCGCACGCGGGCGCCGTAGTCGGCCAGAAGCTGGTGCAGGCGCGTGCGCAGTGCGGGATCGAAGCTCATTGCCCATTTTGCCTGCGCTCGATGCGGCGCGAAAGACTCTTTCAGCCCGCGATGTATCGCTGCATGTGCTCCAATTCGCGCGCCTGATCCTCGATCACCGCCTTGACC
>JAFEFD010000061.1 GCA_018240765.1 Pseudomonadota bacterium
CATCTGAAAAACATCTGGCGTCTGGGCGTCAAGGAGCTGTGGAGCCTGTGGCGCGACCCGGTGATGCTGGTGCTGATCGTCTACACCTTCACGTTGTCGGTCTACACGGCGGCCTCGGCCATGCCCGAGACGCTGCACCACGCGCCGATCGCCATCGTCGACGAGGACCAGTCGCCGCTGTCCGCGCGCCTCACGTCGGCGTTCTACCCGCCGCATTTCACGGCGCCGCAGATGATGAACTTCGCGCAGGTGGACCCGGCCATGGATGCCGGCCGCATCACCTTCGCGCTGACCATCCCGCCGGGCTTCCAGCGCGATGTGCTGGCTGGAAAGACGGCGGAACTGCAGCTGAACGTCGATGCCACGCGCATGTCCCAGGCCTTCTCGGGCAGCGGCTATGTGCAGCAGATCGTGAGCGACGAAATCAATGAGTTCACCCAGCGCCACCGCGCGGCGAGCAGCTCTCCGGTGGACCTGACGCTGCGCGCGCGCTTCAACCCGACGCTGAACAAGACCTGGTTCGGCGGGGTGATGAAGATTATCAACAACGTGACCATGCTGTCCATCATCCTCACCGGCGCGGCGCTGCTCCGTGAGCGCGAGCACGGCACCATCGAGCATCTCTTGGTGATGCCCGTCACGCCCACCGAGATCATGCTGGCCAAGGTCTGGTCCATGGGGGCGGTGGTGCTGCTCGCGGCCGGGGTGTCGCTGAACCTGGTGGTGCGAGGCTGGCTGCAAGTGCCCATCGAAGGCAGCGTGGGGCTGTTCCTCGCCGGCTCGGCGCTGAGCCTGTTCGCCACTACGGCCATGGGCATCTTCATGGCCACGGTGGCGCGCTCCATGCCGCAGTTCGGCCTGCTGCTGGTGCTCACGCTGGTGCCGCTGCAGTTGCTGTCGGGCGGCGCCACGCCGCGCGAATCCATGCCGCAGATGGTGCAGGACATCATGCTGCTGGCCCCGACCACCCACTTCGTCAGCATGGCCCAGGCCATCCTGTATCGCGGCGCCGGGCTGTCCGTGGTGTGGCCGCAATTCCTGGCGCTGCTGGCTATCGGCTCGGTGCTGTTCGCGCTTTCGCTGGCGCGCTTTCGCAAGACCATCACGCAGATGGCCTGAGTTCCTTTCACCGTCATTCCTGTTGAATTGGAGATCGCCATGAGTCACGAAAATTTTGCCCTGAACCTTTGCAAGGCCAACGGCGAGTTGCAGCTTGAGTTCGGCCGCTTGCTGCTAGAGAACGCGCAGCGCAACGGCGAGCTGCTGCAGCGCAGCGCCGCCCAAGGTCTGGCCGAAGCCAAGGCCGGCATCGACGGCTTGCAGGGCGCTGCGGACTGGCAGGCCCTGACCCGCCTGCCCGCCGAATCCTTCCCGTCCGCGGTGCAGCGGCGCCTGGCCGAAAGCCAGACGATAGGCCAGCTGGCCGTGCAGAACCAGGCCGCCTTCGCGAGCGGCGTGCAGCAGGCGCTGGTCCACTGGCAGCACGCCGTGACCCGCAGCGGCGCGGAACAGCCGACGGCCGCCGCCGTGCCCGATTGGCTCAAACCTTGGGCCGCGCTGCTGCCGCAGCAAGGCACGACCGCAGTGGCTCAGAAGGAGTGATCCAATGACGCAACAACAACGCACCGCTCTGGTCACCGGCGGCATGGGCGGTCTCGGCGAGGCCATCGCACGCAGCCTGCACGACGCGGGCCACCGCGTGCTGCTGACCCACGCGCGCGATGAGGGCGCCGCGGCCGCTTGGCTGGCCGTGCAGCAAGGCGAGGGCTACGCCTTCCAGTCTTACGCCGCCGACGTGGCCAACTGGGAGTCCTGCCAGCGCATGGCCGCGCGCATCGCCGCCGACGGCCACCAGGTCGACATCGTCGTCAACAACGCTGGTATCACCCGCGACGCGACGCTGAAGAAGCTGACGAAGGACGGCTGGGACGCCGTGCTGCGCACCGACCTGGACTCGGTCTTCCACGTCACTAAGCCCTTCCTCGACGGCATGCTGGAGCGCGGCTGGGGGCGGGTCGTCAACATCTCGTCGATCAACGGGCTCAAGGGCCAGTTCGGCCAGACCAACTACTCGGCGGCCAAGGCCGGCATGCACGGCTTCACCAAGGCCCTGGCCCAGGAGGTGGCGCGCAAGGGCGTGACGGTCAACACCGTGTCGCCGGGCTACCTCGCCACCCAGATGGTGACGGCCGTGCCGCCGGACGTGCTGCAGCAGATCGTCGCGGGCATCCCCGTCGGCCGCCTGGGCCAGCCTGCGGAGATCGCCGCGCTCGTCACCTTCATCGCCAGCGAGGCGGCCGGCTTCATGACCGGCAGCAACATCTCGATGAACGGCGGCCAGTACATGGGCTGAGCGCCGAGCCCCTTGCACCGACCGAGCCCCCCATGACCCCACCGGATGACAGCGCCCTGGCGGGCGCGCCGCCTGTCGCCTGCGGCGCGCCGGCCCCGTTCTCGCAGCTGGCCCAGGCCGCCTGCGCCTATGCCGCGGACGCCTGGCAGCGGGCGCTGCTGGTGGCCGACATCGAGCGCCAAGTCGGCGACCAATACCAGGCCCAGCGCGGCATGGACGCGCCGCACGTGCTGCACTTCGCGTTCGAGCCGGTGATGTCCGGCGCGGAGCTGCCGCGCCCGGTGAACTACGGCCTGGTGCGCATCCTGCCACCCGAGGGGCGGCCCACCGAGGCCGGCATGCGGCCCTTCGTCGTGGTCGATCCGCGCGCCGGCCAGGGTCCCGGCATCGGTGGCTTCAAGGCCGAGAGCGAGGTCGGCGCGGCGCTGCAGGCCGGCCACCCCTGCTACTTCGTCGGCTTCACGCCCGACCCGGTGCCCGGCCAGACCGTGGAAGACGTGATGCGCGCCGAGGCGGCCTTCCTGCGC
>JAFEFD010000062.1 GCA_018240765.1 Pseudomonadota bacterium
CCGGCGAACGGTGCGACTTCACCATCGCGCAAAGACGATTCCAGCGCACGCACCACGGTGGTGCCCACCGCAACCACGCGCCCTCCCGCCGCGCGCGTGCGACGGATTTTTTCCACGAGTTCGGCACCGACATTGAGCCATTCGCGGTGCATGTGGTGTTCTTCGATATTCTCGCTGCGCAACGGCGCGAATGTGCCGGCGCCGACATGCAGCGTGACGTAGCCGAAATCCACCCCCTTGCCACGCAGCGCGGCTAGTAGCGGCGCATCGAAATGCAAACCGGCTGTGGGTGCGGCGACCGCGCCCGGGGACTTGGCGTAGATGGTCTGGTAGCGCTCCGCGTCGGCCGCGTCGTCGGCGCGTGCGATGTACGGCGGCAACGGCATGTGGCCGAGGCGCGCGAGCAATTTTTCCATAGGCTCGACGCCGGCGTGGCGCAAAGTGTAAAACTCGCCTTCACGACCGAGCACCTCCAGCGCGCTGTCGTCGTCGAGAAGAATTTTCGCACCGGGCTTGGGTTTCTTGCTCACGCCCAACTGCGCGACAGCCGTGTGCGTGCCCGTGACGCGCTCGATCAGGATTTCCACCGCGCCGCCGGTTTCTTTTTTTCCGTACAACCGGGCCGGCAACACGCGCGTGTCGTTGAACACGAGCAGGTCGCCGGAATGCAGGTAATCGACGAGATCGGTGAAATGCCGATCCGCGAATTCGGCTTTCTGTGCATGGACCACGAGCAAGCGGCTCGCCGAGCGTTGCGCCAGCGGCGCCTGCGCGATCAGTTCGGGAGGCAGGTCGTAGTGGAAGTCGGATTTTTTCAATGGAGCGGCGTCGCTGCAAAAACGCGATTATCCCCGATTGGCGCGTTTTTCCGTGTAATCCCCGGGTCGGAACGTTGTACTATGCGTTTGTCGACCCTGGGGGGCGATTTATGCGCGGCATGCTGACGTGGATCGGCTTTGCGTTTCTGGTCATATCGACGACTGATGCGGTCGCGGATCTGGTCGTCTATGACGATCAATCCGAAAACGGCTTTAACGACGGCTGCAGTTTCGGTGGCGTCACCGGCGACTTCGACGTAACCAACACCACAGTCGTGCACAGCGGCACGCATTCGATCCGCTTCAAGCCCGACAGCTTCAACGCGGTGAGCTGGTGCGCGCCTGCCACCTATTCGGCGACGACCGGCTACACCGGTATCGATTTCTGGGTCAACGGCGGCGCGACGGGTAGCCAGAACGTCAATTTGGTTCTGGGCCTTGCAGGAAATGCCGTCGCGCAGGCGAGCCTCCAGGCACTCAAGGGCATCCCTCTTGCAGCGAATCTGTGGGTGCATTTCCGGTTGACCTTCACCGACCCCGGCGGTCTCAACTACAGCGGTCAATTCGATCGAATTTCATTTCAGGACGAATCCGGCACCACGCAAGCAGACATGTATTTCGATGATGTGACGCTCGTGGCAGCGAACAGCGCGGCGGCGGGCAATTACATCTTCGGCGGCAGCTTCGAGCCGGAATACCTGCTGGTGCCGCAATACAACCAGGGCGGCACCGGCAGCATCAACGTCTATCAGCGCACGACGAACACCACGTCCTTCACTTTCCTGCACACGACCGCGCTCCCGCCGAATGCCAACCCGAATGCGCTGGCCTTTGCACCGGACGGCAGCGTGTGGGTGGTGGATGACGGCAATCGCAAGTTGCTGCGATTCGATCGGGCATCGGTTCTCGGCAGCACAATCCCGACGCTGTTGACGGTCGTCACCGCGTCATCCTACGGCAGCCTCTACGACCTGGCATTCTTTGGCACCGACGCCTATGTTTCGTCCGATAACGGCGTGCTCAAGTACTCACTAGCGTCACTCAATGTCGGCGGCACCCCGGTTCCCATCGTACTCGGCTCCGGCGGCACGCCGGTTGGCCTCGCGTTCGACGCGCAAGGCCGGCTGTGGATCTGCAATTACGGTGCTCCCGGCAACCTGGTGCGCATGACGACTGCCGGAACGATCGAAGTCACGATCAGCGGCAACAACATCAACAATGCCGAAGGCTTGGCTTTCGACGAATTCGGCAGCCTGTGGGTCGCCGACAACGTCGCGCCGCAGATGTACGGCTACGGCAGCTCGCAGATCACCGCCGACGGCAGTCCGGCACCGATCGGCCAGATCAATACCCCTGACGGCGCGGGCCACCCCGGCTTCACCGGTTACGCGGGTGGCATCGCCTTCGATCGCCGCGGCGACATGCGGGTAAATTACGAGTACGACTATTCCGTGCGCGCCTACACGGCTACCGCTACGCCATGGAGCGGCCCGTACACGTCGTACACCAGCACCGAGTTGACCGCGTTGTCGAACGCCACGACCGACCCCGGCCGAGGTGGCATCGCGATCTGGCCGGTGCCGCGCGCGATTCACCGATGAGAAAAATCCAAGCAGCCGTCCTTGAATCTCATCCGTCCGGCATCCTGACTCACCTGTAGCTTCACGCACGCGATGCGCTTCATCGCATCGCCGTGGCGCGCTCGCTACAACCATCCCTTCTGTCTTGCCAATCGATAGGCCTCGATGCGATTACCGACTTGCAGCTTGCCGATCGCCTCGGACAAATAATTACGCACCGTGCCTTGCGACAAATGCAATTGCGCGGCGATGTCGCCGGCCGACAGGCCCTCGCCGGCCAGACGCAGCACCTGGCGCTCGCGGTCATTGAGCGGATCGTCGCCCGACCACGCTTCAAGTGCCAATTGCGGATCGATGGCGCGGCCGCCGCGATGCACCTTGCG
>JAFEFD010000063.1 GCA_018240765.1 Pseudomonadota bacterium
AATTCCGGCTGCCGCGCAGGCGCGAATTACACATCGATTACGCTGGTGTGCGCGAGGAATTGGCGGCAATGCGGATCGATACGCCGAGTCATGCGGCTGTAGCCGAGGCGGTAATGCGACTGCGCCTGCGCAAGTTGCCTGATCCGGCGCTGATCGGCAATGCCGGCAGTTTTTTCAAGAATCCGATCGTGGCTGACGCCCAGGCCGATGCACTGCAGCGCGAACATCCGAACTTGCCAACCTGGCCACTGGCGGACGGACAACGCAAATTGTCGGCGGCGTGGCTGGTCGAGAACTGCGGTTTCAAGGGTTTTCGCGAAGGCGATGCCGGCGTGTCGGAACGCCACGCCCTGGTGCTGGTCAATCACGGCGCGGCAAGCGGCGCACAAATCCACGCCCTGGCCCAGCACATCATTGACGCGGTAGCGGCCCGATTTGAGGTCCGGCTCGATCCGGAGCCACGCATCGTCTGATCATCCGGTATTCCAGTTTTGCTTGAAATAAATGGACTAACCCAATGTATTCAAAGAACAGCATGAAATCGATTGCCTTGGCGATCTTGCTCGGCTGCGGCATCGCAGCCGGAAGCATGGCGCCAGTATTGGCCGACGCTCCCGTGGCCACCGTGGCGCAAGGCGATGTATTGCGATCCACGCTCGACAATGGCCTGCGCGTGGTGATCGTGCGCGATACGCTGGCGCCGATGGTGACGACGCAAATCACGTACATGGCGGGCAGCTACGAGACTCCGGCCGGCTTTCCCGGCACCGCGCATGCGCTCGAACACATGATGTTCCGCGACAGCAAGGGATTGTCCGGTTCGCAGTTGAACGAGATGACCGGCAAGATGGGCGCCGAGAACAACGCGTTCACCACCAACGATGCCACCCAGTATTACTTTGTTGCACCGGCGCAGTACCTTGACCTGTTACTGAAGATCGAGGCTACGCGCATGCGTGGCGCGCAACTGAGCAACAAGGATTGGGGGTTGGAAAAAGGCGCGATCGAACAGGAAGTCTCACGTGACATTTCCGACCCGGCTTACCTCGCCTTCGCCGATGCCGAGCGTTCGCTGTATTCCGGCACCGGTTATGCCGAGGACGCGCTCGGCACGCGCCCATCCTTCGACAAGACCACGGGCAAGATCCTGCAGGGTTTTTACGATTCCTGGTACGTGCCGAACAACGCACTGCTGGTGATTGCCGGCGATGTGGATCCGGAACAGACCCTGTCCCGCATCAAGGAACTGTTTGGCCCGATTCCGCGCCATGACACACCGGCGCGCATGCCGGTGAAGCTGTCCGCGTTGAAGCCGTCCACCATCGCCAAAACCACACCGCAAGGCACGGGCTCGGTGCAGTTCCTGTACCGCATGCCCGGCATGCAATCGAAGGACTACGCCGCCTCGCAGATACTGATGGACGTGCTGGACAACCCGCGCAGCCATCTGTCCGAACTGGCCGCGCAAGGCAAAGTACTGTCGGCCGATGCCGGCGCGCAGCCGTTCAGCCATGGCGGCATCGGCATCATCGAGGTCGGATTTCCGAAAGGCGGCGATTCTGCGCAGGCGCAAAAGTACCTGGACGATGTCATCGCCGGATCGCTCAAGGCTGGCGTATCCGCGGATCTGGTCGAAGCGGCCAAGCGCTCGGAACTGGCGCAAGCCGAATTCAAGAAGAACAGTGCGGTGCAACTGGCCAGCTCCTGGTCGCAGGCATTGGCCTGGCAGGGACTGGACTCGCCAGAGCAGGTCGAACAACAGATCAGCGACGTGACCGTGGCCGATGTTGATCGCGTTGCCCGCGAATTCCTCAAATCCGATGCGCGCGTCACCGTGGTGTTGACGCCCAACCCGAATGGCAAACGCCCGCCGAACAGTCAGGGCTTTGGCGGCACCGAGAAATTCGGCAGCGACGACAAACTCGACGTGCCGCTGCCGGACTGGGCGAGCACTGCGCTGGCGAAACTCGAGATGCCGCACTGGACGTTGAAACCGGTTTCGATGAAGCTCGACAACGGCGTCACCCTGATCGTGCAGCCGACATCGGTGAGCAAGACGGTTACCGTTGCCGGTCATATTGACCACGACGCGAAACTGCAGGAGCCAGCCGGCAAGGATGGAGTCGGCCGCCTGCTTGCGTCCTTGTTCGACTACGGCACCACGACGCTCGACCGTACCGCCTTCCACAAGGCGCTGGACGATATCGCCGCAACCGAATCCGCCGGCGACGATTTCGGGCTCGCGGTGCCGACTGCCAGCTTCGATCGCGGCATGCAATTGCTGGCCGACAACGAGCTGCGCCCGGCCCTGCCGGAGTCGGCATTCGCCGTACAACAGAAGACCTTGTCGCGCTCGCTTGCCGGCGAAATACAGTCGCCGCAATACAAGATGATGCACGCCTTGACCGCCGGCCTGTTGCCTGCAGGCGACCCGGGGCTGCGCGAGGCCACTCCTGCGTCGGTCGGCAAGCTCACACTGGCTGATGCCAAGTCATATTTTGAGCAAACCTATCGGCCGGATTTGACCACTATCGTCGTCGTTGGCGACGTGACGCCGGAGTCGGCCAAATCCACGATCGAGAAATACTTCGGCGGCTGGAAGGCGAGCGGCCCCAAACCCGACGTCATCCCGAAACCCGTGTCGCTCAATCCCGCCAGCTACACTGTGGTACCCAATTCCTATGCCTCGCAGGATCAGGTGCTGATGGGCCACATACTCGACGTGAACCTGGCCAATCCCGACCGCTACGCGTTGAAACTCGCCAACGACGTGCTCGGTGGCAACGGCTTCGCCTCGCGATTGATGGTGGACATCCGGGTCAAGCACGGCTATGCCTACGGTGCCAGCTCCGGCATGAACATCGACCGTTCGCGTTCGGTGTTCTACGTTTACTACGGCAGCGATCCGGACAAGGTTGCGCCAGTCGATGCGTTGGTCCTGCAAAACATCGAAGCATTGCAGAAAACCCCCGTGAAGGAAGTCGAGCTGACCAACGCACGCCAATTCCAGATCCGCTCTATTCCGCTGGGCGTATCCAGCGTCAACGGCATCGCCCGTTCGCTATTGTCGTGGAGCTGGCACGGCGAACCGCTGGATCAGCCGATGATCGCGGCCCAGCACTACCTGGATCTCACCGCTGCCCAAGTGCAGGCCGCGTGCGCGAAGTACCTCAAGCCCAAGAACCTGGTGCAGGTCGTGCAGGGGCCTACGCC
>JAFEFD010000064.1 GCA_018240765.1 Pseudomonadota bacterium
TCGTCATGGATGGCAACGGGCGCTGGGCGAAGGCGCGCTTCCAGCCGCGCAGCTTCGGCCATCGCGCCGGGCAAAAAGCCGTGCGCGCGACGATCGAATCCTGCCTGCGTCGCGGCATCGCCGCGTTGACCCTGTTCGCATTTTCCAGCGAAAACTGGCAGCGCCCCAAGGACGAAGTCGGCGCGTTGATGGAACTGTTCCTCAAGGCGCTTGATCGCGAGGTGGACGAGCTGCACGAGCGCGGTGTACGCATCGATTTCATCGGCGATCTTTCCGCCTTTGCGCCGGCCTTGCGCGAGCGCATGACGGCGGCCATGGGCAAGACTCGCGCAAACACCAGGCTCGCGTTGAACATTGCGGCCAATTATGGCGGACGCTGGGATATCGCCAATGCCGTCAAGCAGGCCGCGTTGGCCACGCAACGCGGCGAAATCGCGGCCGCAGCGATCGACGAAAAATCCATCGCACGATACTTCTGCCTCGCCGACCTGCCGCCGGTGGACCTGTTCATCCGCACCGGCGGCGAACAGCGCATCAGCAACTTCCTGCTCTGGCAGGCCGCATACAGCGAATTGTATTTCAGCGACGTGTTGTGGCCGGATTTCGACGCCGACTGCCTGCAGCTCGCGATCGACGAATTTGCCCAACGTGAGCGGAGATTTGGAGGGCTTGTTGAAAAGTGCGGCCACGGGCGGCCGCTTCCTGATTCTCGCGATCAGGGAGGATCGCAAAAATGAAGCAGCGCGTCGTCACCGCCTTGTTGCTCGCGCCGTTGGCGATCGCAATGATTCTGCTTTTGCCAACACCGGCGTTCGCCATCGTCATCGGCGGATTGTGCCTACTGGCGGCGTGGGAATGGACGCGGCTTTCCGGCTTGCGCGACCGTCTGCTGCGCAGCGTGTTGCTGGCATTCGCGGCGCTCGCGTTCTGGGCGCTGTGGCGCTGTCGCGATCACGACACCGTCATCCTCGTCATCGCCGCCGGTGCCGCGTGGTGGGTCGTCGCGCTGTTCTGGCTCAAGCAGTTCAGCTTTGCCGCGGCGCCGACGCGTGAAAACACGCTGCTGAAACTCGTCGTCGGAATGTTCGTCATGTTCCCGGCATGGATCGCGCTGTTGCGCATTCACGCCGCTCCGGATCACGGCCACTGGTGGGCGCTGTACGCGCTCGTGCTCGGCTGGTCGGCGGATACCTTCGCCTATCTCGCCGGCATGCGCTGGGGCCGGCGCAAGCTCGCGCCA
>JAFEFD010000065.1 GCA_018240765.1 Pseudomonadota bacterium
AAGCGCGCGGTGCAGATCAGCGGCATCAATGGCCTGGCCATCACCAAGCTCGACGTGCTCGACGGATTGCCGTCGATCAAGGTCTGCATCGCCTACGAATACCGCGGCAAGCGCCGCGAACTGGCACCGCTGGACGCTGCCGGTTGGGACGAGTGCAAGCCGGTGTACCTGGAATTCCCCGGCTGGGAAGAATCCACCTGCGGCATCCGCGAATGGGACAAGCTGCCGCCGGCCGCACGCGCCTACCTGCGCGCGGTCGAGGAATTGGCCGGCACGCACATCGCCCTGGTCGCCACCGGTGCCGACCGCGACGACACGATCGCGTTGACGGATCCCTTCGAATAATCCCCGGCACGCGTCGAGCCGGCACAGCAGGAGAATCGCATGATGGCCCATTCACTACGCCGCGCCGCGGCTGTTGCCGGAATCGTATTCGCATTGCCGTTGCTCGCGGCCCCGCCTGCCGACATGGCCGATGCGCTGCGTTGGCGTCTGGTCGGCCCGTTTCGCGGCGGCTGGGCGACGATGGCCGAAGGCATCGCGGATCGGCCGAACACGTTCTATTTCGGCGCGGCTGGCGGTGGCGTGTGGAGGACCGACGATGCTGGCGCGACCTGGCGTGCCGCGGGCGATCTGCCCGCCGCCGCAGTCGGTGCGCTGGCGATCGCGCCGTCCAATCCGGATGTGATCTACGTCGGCACCGGGCAAGTGGCCGCGCGCTACGATGTCGCTGCCGGCACTGGAGTATACAAATCCAGCGATGGCGGCAAGACTTGGACTTCTGCCGGACTTGCGGCCACCCGTCACATCGGAAGAATCCTCGTCGATCCGCATGACGCCAACACCGTGCTGGTCGGCGCGCTTGGACATTATTTCGGATCCAACAAGGAACGTGGCGTATTTCGTTCCGCCGACGGCGGCAAGACCTGGAAACAGACCTTGTTCGTCAACGCCGATACCGGCGTGGTCGATCTGGCCGCCGATCCGGCGAATCCGCAGGTCGTGTACGCCGCGGCGTGGCAGGTGCGCAATTATCCGTGGCTGTCTTACTTCCAGCCGAACGCGGGGCCAGGTAGCGGTGTATACAAATCCACCGATGGCGGCGTGAACTGGAAACGCATTGCCGGGCACGGCTGGCCGCAGGCGACACTGGGCCGCATTGGTCTCGCCACCGCAAAAGGTGGACGCGTGTACGCCGTGGTCAACGCCGCGCCGTACTCAGGCAACGTGCCGCATGCCGGCGCCGTGGACGAGGGCGGCCTGTATCGTTCCGACGACGGCGGCGCGAACTGGGAGCGCGTGAGCGGCGAAAGCTGGCTGGAAAACGATTACTTCTGCCGCATCGCGGTCGATCCATCGAATCGCGATCGCGTCTTTTCGGCGGGCCAGTCGATCCGCGTGTCCGATGACGGCGGCAAGACCTGGCATGTCTTCAAGGGCGCGCCCGGAGGCGACGACTACCACTTCGTCTGGATCAATCCGAAACATCCCGATCACATCATCACCGCCAGTGATCAGGGTACGGTGGTAAGTGTCGACGGCGGCGCGCACTGGAGCGACTGGTACAACCAGCCGACCGGGCAGTTCTATCACCTTGCCGCGGACAACCGCTTCCCGTACTGGATCTATTCCGGCCAGCAGGATTCAGGCACGGTCGGCGCCTCCAGCCGCAGCGATTACGGTGCGTTGAGCTTCCGCGACTGGCACCCGGTCGGCGGCGACGAGCGCGATTATGATGTACCCGATCCGCAGGACCCGAACATCGTCTATGGCTCCGGCCTCGGCGGGCGTTTGTCGCGCTGGGATGCGCGCACCGGCGAGGTGCAGAACATTTCGCCGTGGCCGCTGTCGACCTACGGCGCGCGGCCAACGTCGGTGAAATACCGCTACACATGGATCACGCCGATCGCGGCGTCGCCGGTCGCGCCATATCCGCTGTACCAGGGCGCGCAGGTGCTGTTCCGCTCGCTCGACAAGGGCGCAACCTGGCAGACGATCAGCCCCGATCTGTCGGCGAGGCAGTCCGGTACGAAGGGTTGCGACAAGAATCTTGCGCCCGCCGCAGCGCGCGCCTGCGGTTACGGCGTGATCTTCTCGATCGGCCTGTCACCGCGCGACAACGACGAAATCTGGATCGGCAGCGACGATGGCACCATCCAACGCACGCTCGACGGCGGCAAGGATTGGAAGAACGTTACCCCGAAACTCGTGCCGGCGTGGGCCAAGATCGCGAGCGTCGATGTTTCCGCCGCGCAGAAGGACACGGTGTACGTCGCCGTCGACAATCATCGCCAGGACGACTTCGCGCCGCGCATCCTGCGCACGCACGATGGTGGCAAGACTTGGTCCGACATCAGCGACGGTTTGCCCGCCGGGCACTTTGCCGACGTGGTGCGTTCCGATCCGGCCACCGCCGGATTGCTCTACGCTGGTACTGATGCCGGCGTCTTCGTCTCGTTCGACGACGGAGCGCATTGGCAATCCCTGCAACGCAACCTGCCGACGGTCTGGGTGCGCGACCTGCTCGTGCACGATGGCGATCTCATCGCCGCCACCCAAGGCCGCGCGCTGTGGGTGCTCGACGACGTGACCCCGTTGCGCCAGCACGCGAAACTGGCCGCCAATGCCGACGTGCTGTTCGATCCGGCACCGGCCATGCGCGTGCGCGCCAGCCAGAACAAGGACACACCGCCGCCGGCCGACACGCCGCTGGGCGAGAATCCGCCGAATGGCGTGATCATCGACTACCGGCTCGCGCGCGCGGCAAAGAACGTCGTGCTGGAAATCCGCGATGGGTCCGGAAATGTCATTCGCCGTTACGCGAGCGACAAGCCCGAAACCGCACCGGATGCCGAACGCTATTTCACCGAGTCCTGGACCAAGCAGCCGTTGCAGTTGTCCGCTGCCGCCGGCATGCACCGCTTCGCGTGGGATTTGCGCCTGCCGCGCCCGCGCGCCGTGCATTACGACTACGGCATCAATGCGGTATTCCGCGACGGCACGCCAATCGTGC
>JAFEFD010000066.1 GCA_018240765.1 Pseudomonadota bacterium
TCGAATTCATCGCCGAAGAAGCCGCGGCCGACGCGCTGATTGCTGCCCTGCGCGCCGAAAAGGTGCATCTGTTCTGCGCGCGGCTGACCAGCGACATTGAAATTCTGGATCCGTCCGCCGCAAGCTGAAGGAGAAAGTGATGACCGAGGTCTACACCATTGCCGCCATTTGGCTCGGCCTTGCACTGCTGGCCACCTTGCTGTCGATCTGGTTGCGCATTGCTACCGCGATGAGCGAAATCGTCGTCGGCACCGTCGCCCAGCTCGTGATCGGCGCGATCTTCGGCGCGGGACTGTTCGGCGCTACCACGCTCGGCACCGATCAGGGCTGGCTGCAGTTCCTGTCCAGCATTGGCGCGGTTCTTCTCACGTTTCTGGCCGGCGTCGAACTCGATCCGGACGTATTGCGCAAGAACGGCAAGGAAGCCTTCAGCCTCGGGCTGGTCGGATTCCTCGCGCCGTTCCTGGGTTGCGCCGCGGTGGCGCATTTCTGGCTCGGTTGGGGCAAGGATGCAAGCTGGCTCGCCGGTGTGGCCTTGTCGACGACATCGGTCGCCGTGGTTTATGCCGTCATGCTTGAACTGGGATTGAACCGCACCACCTACGGCAAGGGTCTGCTGGCGGCGTGTTTCGTCAATGACCTCGCCACCGTGCTCGCGCTCGGCCTGATGTTCTCGCCATTTACGATCAGGACTCTGATCTTCGTTGCGGTGAGCATCGTGGCTTTTTGCGTCCTGCCCTGGATCACCCCGCGTTTCTTCCGGCGCTTTGGCGGACGGCCCTCGGAACTGGAAACCAAATTCCTGCTGCTGATCCTGTTCGCGCTCGGCGCGCTGGCGATGTGGGCGGGCAGCGAAGCGGTGCTGCCGGCCTACGTAGTCGGCATGATCCTGGCCGGCACGGTCGGCAAGGATCACGCACTGATCCGCCGCTTGCGCACGCTCACGCTCGGTTTTCTCACACCGTTCTATTTCATTCGCGCCGGCTCGTACGTTTCAGTGCCAGCGCTGGTCTCCGGCTTCGGCATCTTTCTGGCCCTGCTCGGCGCCAAGATGGCGACCAAGATGCTCGGCGTGTATCCCGCCACGCAGGCGTTTGGGTCACCCAAGCGCGAAGCCATGTACACCACCCTGCTCATGTCCACCGGACTTACCTTCGGCAGCATCTCGGCGCTGTTCGGCCTGAATCACCACATCATCGACCAGGCACAATACAGTTACATCATCGCCGCCGTGGTCGGCAGCGCGGTGATCCCGACGCTGATCGCCAATGCGTTCTTCCTGCCGCATCATCTGCTTCCGCGCGATACGGCCGATGAACTGCTCGCCGAATCCGAGGTCAATGAGGCGGCACCCTAGATCGAGTTTCGATGAAGACGTCGCACGCACAGCGCCGCATCCAAAGCTTGCTTACGCAGGCCGGACTGATCGTCGACGGCGCGCAGCCCTTCGATCCACAAATCCACAATAATGATTTTTACCATCGTGTGATCGCACATGGCTCGCTCGGCTTGGGCGAGTCGTACATGGACGGCTGGTGGGACGCGGATGATCCCGACGGCTTCCTGTTCCGCCTGCTCGTCGCGCATCTGGACGAAAAAGTCCATGGCATTGACGACGCCTGGCTGTGGCTGAAGTCGAAACTCGTCAATATGCAGCGTGGCCGCCGCGCGTATGTAATCGGCGAACGCCATTACGACCTCGGCAACGATCTGTTCCAGGCCATGCTCGGCAAGCGCCTGGTGTATTCCTGCGGTTACTGGAAGGACGCCGCTGACCTCGACGCCGCGCAGGAAGCCAAGCTCGACCTGGTCTGCCGCAAGCTCATGCTGCGACCGGGCATGCACGTGCTCGACATCGGCTGCGGCTGGGGCGAAGCGCTGAAATTCGCCGCCGAACGCTATGGCGTGGCCGGCGTCGGCATCACGGTGTCGCACGAGCAGGCCGAATACGCCCGCAACCTATGCCGCGGACTGCCGATCGAAATCCGCGAGCAGGACTACCGCGCAATCCACGAACGCTTCGATCGGGTTTATTCCATCGGCATGTTCGAGCACGTCGGGGTGAAGAATTACCGCACCTATTTCGAGGTCAAGCGCCGTTGTCTCGTGGACGATGGATTGGCGCTATTGCACTGCATCGGCTCGAACGTTTCGAGCAACCACACCGACCCGTGGATTGCGAAATATATTTTCCCAAACTCGATGCTGCCATCGGCCGGGCAAATAGCCGCCGCGCGCGAAGGCGTCTTCGTGATCGAGGACTGGCACAACTTCGGCGCCGATTACGACAAAACCCTGATGGCCTGGCGCGCGAACTTCGACGCCGCCTGGCCGCAGCTCAAGGCTCGCTACGACGAACGCTTCCGCCGCATGTGGCGCTTTTATCTTTCCGCTTCCGCCGCCGTGTTCCGTGCCCGCCGTGACCAGCTCTGGCAACTGGTACTGTCGCCGCATGGCATACCGGGCGGGTATCGCGCACCACGTTGAAGAGCTTTTTCAATGGGCCGGACGGCCAAGCGCCGTCAGCGCACCAACCAGCCAGCGCACTTGCACGCCGTTGCGGGTGGCGTAATCCGCGCCGGAATATCCGAACCAGTCCCAACACCCTTTCGGATTCGCGGCCACGCCCGAGCGGATCTGCGGATACAGCACGGCAACGTCGTAGGCGTCGGCCCAGCGGTTGAAGCCGGCGTCCTTCACGAAGGCATCGCCAACGCTGTCGAGGTTCTGCTGGCAGCCATGCAGCGCGACCAGCACGCCGCAGCGGCGGCCTTTCAGGCAGGCAGGCGGCACGTACACGTCGCCGGCGTCGGCGAGAAACGCATCTGTGCCGCCGGATCGCAGCGCATCCTGGTCGAAACGGCGCAGTTCGCCTTTCGCCGCGCCGGATTTGTGCACCGGTTTGCCATACAGCGCCTGAAACACCGCGCCAGCTCCGTCGAATCCGCACTTGCCGATGTACGGCGTGCCGACTTTGTCGCAGGCCGTTCCCGCCGATTCGGTCGGGAAGGTATGGGTGAAGTCGTGGCTGCCGTCCCAGGTCACGGACAGTGTCGACAATGCCGGAATCGCCGCCTTGAGCGCGCTGTAGAAATCGACGGCCGCGTGCGCGACGGACTCGGCAACAACCGGATCCTGCTTGCCGTGCAAAATGTATACTTTTGCGCCGGCGAGTTTTTCCAGCGGACCGATCTCGCCTTTCGCGGCGCGCGCCAGCGCGAGCTTGACCAGCGCGGCGGTGTCAGGCGCAGGCGTTCCCTTCATGCAGGTGGTAACGGCCGTCGCGATGCTGTCCTGTGCGCAGTCGTACGGCCCGCCGGCGATCAGCGCCGCTCCGCGAAACACTTCCGGGTACGCCAGTTGCGCCTGCGTGGCCATGTACGCACCGGCTGAAATCCCGGCCACCGCGACGCGAGCAGGATCAACATGCAACTTCGGCAGCGCGGCGGCGGGATCAGCCGCATGCGCACTCAGGGTGAACACGACGGCGGCGAGCGAAACAGATTTCTTCATGGCAGACTCCTTGTTCAGTCGATCCAGTCGCGCGCGATGCGACGCGACGCAAGATAGAGCAGAGCGGCCGCGATCACGTAAAAACCCAGGCCATAGAAGAACGCATACTTGATCGAGTCGGCGCCGTATACGGGTTTGAGATAGTCGGATACGGCACCAAAAAAATACGGCCCGATGCCGAGTCCGACCAGGTTGTTGATGAGCAGAAACAATGCCGACATCGTACTGCGCGAGGAAGCCGGCGCCAGATGCTGCACGGCAGTCAGCACCGGACCTAGCCAGACCAGCGCGAGCGCATACGGCAACAGCAGCAACGCGAACGTCTGCAACGGCGTCGTGGACTCGATCGCGAATGCATACAGCGGCGCCGCGGCGAGGAATGCGACAGCGGGAATCAGCGCATACGCGCGCTTGCTGCGCGTGCCGAGTCGATCGGCCAGCCAGCCGCCCGCGGCCATGCCGGCGATGCCGCCGATGAACAGCACCGCCGCGAGCAGTTCCGAACGCGCGACAATGTCCATGTGCAACGTGCGCGCAAGGAATGTCGGCAGCCAGTACATTAATCCGTAACCGACCAGCGATGAGCTGCCCGAACCGAACGCGAGCAGCCAGAATGTGGGTTTGTGCAACGCAAGCTTGCCGACCGCGGCCAGACCAAGCTGCGGCGCGGCTGTCGCGATGCGCGGCGGATCGCGCACCAGCCACAGGAACAGCGGTGTGAGCAGTACGCCGAACACGCCGATTGCGATGAACGCGAAGCGCCAATCGACCGCCTTCGCAACAAGTCCGCCGAACAACACGCCCAGGGCACTGCCGATCGGGATGCCGAACGAATAGGCGGCCAGAGCCCGCGCACGCGAACGCGGCGGGAACCAGTCCGCGATCAGGCTGTACGCGGGCGCGACACCGCCGGCTTCGCCGACGCCGACGCCCATGCGCGCGAGAAACAGCACCGCGAAGCTGCCTGCCATTCCGCACAACGCGGTGAATCCGGACCAAAGGAAAAGTCCCGCGGAAATGATCCACACGCGCGAGAATCGATCTGCCAACCACGCGAACGGAATCGCGAGCACGGAGTAGAACAGCGCGAACGCGAAGCCGCCGAGCAATCCAAGATCGGTGTCCGACAGGTGCAGGTCGGCGGCGATCGGTTCCTTGAGAATCGCGAGGATCTGCCGGTCTACGAAGTTCAGCGTGTAGACAACGATCAGCACTGCCAGCGCGATGCGCCGCGTCCGCACGTCCGTCCCACTCGAGGTTTGCAGCGTTGCGCTGTCCTGCATGCGCGTGGCCCGGTTTCCCGGCGACCGCCCTGACACGGCCGCCGGGAAGCGCGCTCAGAACGAGTAACGCGCGCTGGCGTAGATCAGGCGCGGAGCGCCGTAGAATCCGGTCAGCACGCCGAGCACGGGGATCGCATAGCCGTCGGTGCGATACGACTTGTCCGTCAGGTTGCTGCCGTGCAGGCCGAACGTCCAGTGCGCGTCCTTGTTCCAGATCAGGCTCGCGCCGAGCAGGCCATACGGACCCTGCGCCAGTGCTTCGGTCAGGTCCGTCGTCGGATACACCTTGGTCTGATAGGTGTAGCCGACGCGCGCGTGGATGTTGCCGCCGAGATCCACCGGCGTTGAGTACTCGAGGTTCAGGCCGGCCTGGCCGTTCGGCGATTCGCTGAAGCGCTTTGTGTCGGCGATGTTCTGGCCATAGCTCTCATAGTTGTCGTACTGCGTGTGCAGGCCGGCGATATTGCCGGTGACTGACCAGTGTTCGCTCGGGTGCCAGGCGAATTCGGCCTCGATGCCGTAGGCGTGCGCCTTGCCCGCGTTGGCGACGTCGCCGAAGAATCCGGAAGTGCCGTCCGGCAGCGTGTACGACGTGAACACCGAAAGCTGGATGTTGCGGTAGCGGGTGTAGAACACGTCCGCATTAAGCGCGAAACGGCCATCGTCGAAACTCGACTTGCTGCCGAACTCGGCCGTGTCGAGCACTTCGTCGGCGATCGGGTGATCCGATTGCGGTACCGCCGCGGTATTGGCGCGGATGTTGTAGCCGCCCGACTTGAAGCCGCGCGAGAGCGAGCCATACAGGTTGGTGTTGTCCGATAGCGCGTACATCAGCGAGACGCGTGGCGACAGGTTGGTCGAATCCAGCGACTTGTCGAAATTGGCGCTGGTCGTGGTCGGCGTGGTGAACGTGGCGTCCGTGGTCGAATAGTTGTCGACTGTCGCGTGCTTGCGCTCGTCGGTATAGCGCGCGCCGACCGACAGGTTCCATTTGTCCGCGAGCCTGAAGGTCCAATCGGTGTAACCGGCGTAGCTGCGCGTGTCGACATTGCCGCCGGTGACGCCGAACAGCAGGTTGAAGAAGTTGTTGTGGATGGCACCGCCGGCGCCGCCGTCGAAATAGTAAAAGCCGATCACGCCGCTGTTGCCGTTATCGCCGCTATACGCGGCCTGGAATTCCTGCGAGGTCTGATGGTCGTGGTAATAGGCCGTCACGTCGGCTATCGGCAAGGGCGTGGTGTCGAAGTCGATGTTGGTCAGCGTGTTCGACTGCCGATGCGAAGTGATCGACTTCAACGTCCACTGGTTGTTCGCGTAGTAGCTCATGGTCATTGCTTCGCCGACCATATGCGTGGGATTGACGCTCGGCATGCCGCTGCGCACGTCGTAATCGCTGTCCAGCGGCGGATACGGCGGCGTGTACTTGTTCGGCGCGAGCATGCGCGCGCCGCGTGGGTTGGAATTGTCGTGCGAAGTATCGGCGCTGATTTGCAAGTCGAACGGCACATCTTTCGGGAAAAACCCTACCGAGATGCGACCCGCATTCGTGTTCTGGTTGCTGACCGAATCGCCGGTGTTGAGGTTGGTGCCGTAGCCGTCGTGATGCAGCGATGCGTAGGCGACGCGGGCGCGCCACACGCCATCGTCGGTCGCGCCGCCGAGGCCGGCCTTGAGCCTGGCCATGCCTTCATTGCCGGCATCTACCTGTGCATAGCCTTCGCTTTGGGTCGGCAGCGGCTTGGAAACGTATTTGATCGCGCCGCCGATCGTGTTCTTGCCGTACAGAGTGCCCTGCGGGCCGCGCAACACTTCGATGCGCTGGATGTCGAACACGTCCAGCAGCGCGCCTTGCGGACGCGCGATGTACACATCGTCGAGATAGATGCCCACGCCCGGATCCGAGCCCCAGGTCGGATCGGATTGGCCGATGCCGCGGATATAAGCGGTGATCGTGGTGTTGCTGGCGCGCGCGTCATGCACGGTGAGGTTCGGCACCTCGCCCTGCAGGTCACCCAGGTTCTGCACGTTCAGGCTGTCAAGCTTCTGCGCGGAAATCGCGGTCACCGCGATCGGCACGTCCTGCAGCAACTCGGAGCGGCGCCGCGCGGTCACGGTGACGGTTTCCAAAGATGCGGTCGTGTCGGATCTTTTCGCGGTCGTTGCATCGGCCTTCTTCGCGACGGCGTCGTCAGCGGTCTGGGCATGCGCGGCCATGCTGGCGAACAACGCGGTGGCGATCGCGATTTTCAAGGGCTTGCGGGTCATGTCGGGTTTCCTGGGAAGTAATGCAGCAGGGGCTGCGATATGGTGCGGTGCGGTTTGCTTTTTATTTATTGGCAAATAAACTAACAGTCCAATTCCGAACACGCACGCCGCAATGCAACATTGCACTTGGAGTCGAACGAAACCAGGCTTAGCGCCGCGCGCCGAGTGCCCGGAAGGCCGCCGTGCACCACTCGACCAGACGCGGCTCGATCGCCGCATAATCGTTGGCGCGGCACAGTCCGTGCGAGAGCCAACTGATGCGATCGTTGCGCGAGTAGCTCAGGGTCAGCGCCCCGGACAAGAACTGGTAGCCCCAGTACAAATCCGCTTCGCGCGCCTTCGGCATCGCCAGCCGCATCAATTCGATCAGCCGCTGCACGGAAGGGTCGAAGTATTCCTTCACGGTGCCGCCACCCCACAGTTCCGTGTTGTTGGCCAGCGCGATGAGTGCGGTGTAATTGTTGAATCCGCGCCCGCCATGATGCAGGCGCTCGAACACCGGTTTCAGGTATGCGCGCACGACGCCTTCGACGCTCGGCTTGCCGCCGCAGGCCATCGCGTAATCATCCAGCGAACGCGTGCGCGCCGTGTTGATCTCGCCGGCGCGCCGCAGCAGCACCGCTTCGTAGATGCCATCCTTGTTCGCAAAATGGTAATGCAGCAGCGCGGTGTCCACGCCCGCGGCGTCGGCGATGTCGCGGATGCTCACCCCATAGATGCCGTGGTGCGAGAACAGTTCCTCGGCCGCGTCGAGGATGCGCGCCTGCGTCCGGCGGCTGCGCGCGGCCTTGCCGGAAGCAACCTGCGCGGCGTCTGCAACGCCGCGGCGCGGCGGTTTGTGCGGCCGTTTCACGGAAGGCTTCTTCGCGACACTCGGCTTCGGCATGATGTGAACCATTCATCGTGGACGAGGCGCTATTCTCGCCAATTTCACGATTTGATCAATAACCCCGATTGCCGCTGCAAGCAATCACGGATCCGATAACCCTGCGCGTCATCCAAGGACAACCATGCAACATTATGCAGACACCTACTACGCCAGCGCCGACGGCCTGCGCCTGTACACGCGCGACTACGCAGGCCCGCACGCTGGGGCGCCCGTGCTGCTGTGCTTGCCCGGCCTGACCCGCAACTCGAAGGATTTCGACGGCCTCGCTGCGCACTTGTCCGCGCGCTACCGCGTGCTCTGCCCCGACCTGCGCGGACGCGGCCGCTCGGCGCGCGATCCGAAACCGGAAAACTATCGACCGGATGTCTATGGCGGCGACATCTTCGGCCTGCTCGAGGCGTTGCGCATCGACAAGTTCGGCGTGATCGGCACCTCGCTCGGCGCGCTGATGGCGATGGGAATGAACGCTCTGGCACCGCAGCGCGTGACCCGCGTCGTGCTCAACGACGCCGGCCCGGAACTCGATCCGCGCGGACTCGCGCGCATCGCCAGCTATGTCGGCAAGCCGTCCGTGCCGATGACAAGCTGGGCTGAAGCCGCGCAGCGCATGGCCGAGAATTACGGCGCGGCGTATCCGGATTTCACCGCCGCGGACTGGGGCAACTACGCGCGAACGAGCTGCTATCGCGACGTCGATGGCATCATCCGCTTCGACTACGACCCGGGCATCGCGGTCGGCCTTGCCAACGGCTCGGCTACGCCCGACCTGTGGCCCGTGTTGGACCTGCTCGCCGGCAAACCCGCGCTGGTCCTGCGCGGAGAAATTTCTGATCTGCTGTCGGAAGCAACCGTGGCGAAAATGTGCGCCCGGCTGCCGACCCTGCGCGCGACGACGATTCCCGCACGCGGCCACGCCCCGACCCTGGATGAACCCGCCGCACGCACCGCGATCGATGATTTCCTCATCGCCAGCGATGGCGGCTCGCCGACGTAGCCACGGCAAGACGCTGCGACAACCCGCATCAGGCAAGCGCTCGTGGCATGGGGTTTTGCTCCAGCGTGATGGGTTCACCAATGCCGTTGCGATGTGCGCCACAGGAATCGCGATAACCGTAGTGAATGTCGCGATGCCCTGCTGTTATGATGGCCAGGGGCGGACGGGGAGACCGGCGGCATGGGTACACGGTTGTCGTCGATACAAATCGAATCGTTCATGACGCTCGCACGCGAGCTGAATTTTTCGCGCGCGTCCGAATCCCTGCACATCACCCAGCCGGCGCTGACGAAGCGCATCCAAAGCCTCGAGGAAACGCTGGGCCAGGCGCTGTTCGTGCGCCTGCACGGCGGCCTTGAACTCACCGAATCCGGCCGCGTGCTGCAGCGCTACGGCGCGACCGTCGAGCACCATGAAGCCGAACTGCTCGCGAGCCTCGTCGGCGGCGGTGCCGACCAGACCCTGGGCGGATTCTTCCGCATCGCCTCGTTTTCGTCCGCGTTGCGTTCGGTGATTGTGCCGGCACTTGGCACCTTGCTGCGCGCGCATCCGCGCGTGTCCTGCCAGACCTTCAAGACCGAGGTCAACGAACTGCACGACTGGCTTACCGACGGCAAGGTCGATTTCGTGGTGTCGTTGTCCGAGTGCGAACGCATGGGCATCGACAACGTGCAAATCGGCATCGAGCGCAACGTGCTGATCGAGTCGGCGCTGCACAGCGGACGCGAAGATTGCTACATCGATCATGAGCCACGCGACAACTTCACCGAAAAATTTTTCCTGCGCCAGACCGGCGCCACCGTGCCGAAGATGTTGCGTGCCTATTTCGACGATATCTACGGTCTTATCGACGCGGTGTCCGAAGGCATCGGCCGCGCCGTGGTGCCGGTGCACCTGATCAAGCCGGAGCACAACGTACGCGCCGTTCCGGGCTACCGGCCATTCGAGGTCCCGGTGATCCTGCAATTCCACAAGCAGCCGTATTACACGCGCCTGCAGCGTGCGGTGATCAACACGCTCACGCAGCACTGCCCCGGCCTGCTGGCCAGCAACCGCATGCATGGCACCGGCGAAGGCGCCATCGCCGACGATGCGTTGGTGGCGGCGAATCGTCGCCGCGTGCGCACTGTCGAAAAGTCATAACCGCCTGGAAAGGCGCGATTCCCTCGCGTTATCGGCATAATCCGGGCGCATCGGCGCATAGCAAGCTTTCATTGGACGCGCGGCGTGCGCGTTTGCACACTGCACACACTCAATCCGTCAAGGTGTGTGCCCATGGAATTCGCGATCGACGAACGCGCCAACGCCACAGCATGCGTGGATGCCTTGACCGCAACGGATGCGCGCGCACGCAGCGGTCAGCGTTGGGACCGTGCCGCGCGCCAGGACCTGTACGCCGCCTGCTTGCCGGCCCTGCGGCGCTGGGCCCTGCGCCGCTTCGCGAACTGCGGCAGCCACGATGCCGACGATCTGGTGCAAATCGCCCTGCTGCGCACGTTGCA
>JAFEFD010000067.1 GCA_018240765.1 Pseudomonadota bacterium
CACGTTCAACAGGACTTGTCCGTAAGGCAGGAACGCCGACTGCGCGAGCATGTCGCCGTACTGGGTCAACGGCACGACATACTGGCTGATGCTGCTGGATTGATCCGACACCACGAAGATCTGGCTCAGCGCGTAGGCCATGCGCTGGCGCAACTGGTCCGGCGCGTACACGGCCTGCCAGAACCAGCGATTCAAGCGCTGCGTGTTGTTGACTTTCTGCCCACCCGCCGTGCGCGCATTCACGACCGCTTCGACTGTTGGTTCGCCAAGCGTGGCGGGCTTCGCCAATTGCTCGTCGATCCACTCGCCGTAGCCCTGCGCCATCAGATAATTGATATCGGCCTGGGTCGGGCCGAACGTGGCTTGGGTGAGAAAACGTGCGGCGGCGTTGACGCTGGCCGGTTGATCGGCAGGAATATCGAACGAGCCCTTGAAGAGCTGGTCGTGGACCGTGGCGCCGGCCCATGGCACGAAGCCGAAGACCAAGGCGAACCCCAAAATTCCGAATCCAGCGCGCATGAGCTGCCTCCCGATCGTGGCGGATCGCACCAGCCGCAGGGCTGCGCCTTGCGATCCTGCGGCGGCAGGTTACGTCAGGGCGCGGAATACGACTGTTATGCAACGCACACCTCAACGCGCCCGTTCGTGGACGGTTGACAGGCAAACGCGGGATCGTGTTCTGGGTTCGGCTCAGCGACCGGGCATACCACCGGGCGGCAGGCCGCCGCCGCTCATGCCCTTGAGTGCGCCCCCCATCTGCCGCATCAGGCCCTTGATGCCGCCCGAGGCCATCTTCGACATCATCTTTTCCATCTGCATGTACTGCTTGAGCAGGCGATTGACATCGGCCGGCTGGGTGCCGGAACCGCGCGCCACGCGCGCCTTGCGCGAGCCATTGAGCAGGTCCGGATGGCGGCGTTCCTTCTTCGTCATCGAATTGACGATGGCGATCATGCGATGGACTTCCTTGTCGTTGACTTTCGACTTCACCGAATCAGGCAAGGCGCCAACGCCCGGCAGCTTGTCCATGAGCGATGCCAAGCCGCCCATGTTGAGCATCTGCGAAAGCTGGTCGCGCATGTCGTTCATGTCGAAGCGCTTGCCCTTCATCACCTTCTCGGCGAGCTTCTGGGCCTTTTCCTTGTCGACGTTATGTTCGACCTGCTCGACCAGCGACAGCACATCGCCCATGCCGAGGATGCGCTGCGCGATGCGATCGGGATAGAACGCATCCAGCCCGTCGGGCTTTTCGCTGACGCCGATGAACTTGATCGGACGCCCGGTGACGTAGCGCACCGATAGCGCCGCGCCGCCGCGCGCATCACCGTCGGTCTTGGTCAGCACCACGCCGGTCAGCGGCAGCGCTTCGGCAAACGCTTTTGCCGTATTCGCGGCGTCCTGACCCGTCATCGCGTCGACCACGAACAGGGTTTCAATCGGATTCAACGCCGCGTGCAGCGCCTTGATCTCGTCCATCATCTGCGCATCGATGGCAAGACGACCGGCGGTATCGACGAGCAGCACGTCGGCGAAATTCTTTTTCGCCGCATCGACGGCGGATTTTGCGATGGCGGCCGGACTCTGATCGCCCGCGCTCGGATGGAACAGCACATCCACTTGTTCGGCGAGCAGGCGCAGCTGCTCGATGGCGGCCGGACGGTACACGTCGCAGCTCACGACCATCACCTTTTTCTTCCTGCGATCCTTGAGGAATTTGGCGAGCTTGGCGACCGTCGTGGTCTTGCCCGCGCCCTGCAGGCCGGCCATCAGCACGATGGCGGGTGGCGCGGCGGCGAGATTCAGGTCGGCATTCGCCGTGCCCATCACGGCGGTCAACTCGTCGCGCACGACCTTGACCAGGGCCTGTCCCGGCGTGAGCGACTTCAGCACTTCCTGGCCGACCGCACGCACCTGCACGCGCTGGATCAACGCCTGCACCACCGGCAGCGCGACATCGGCCTCGAGCAGGGCGATGCGCACCTCGCGCAGCGATTCGCGGATGTTCGCCTCGGTCAGGCGTGCGCGTCCGCGCAGGCGCTCGATGGTGGTCGACAGGCGTTGGCTCAGGGATTCGAACATGGCTTGGCAACAGGATTCGCGGGGCGCGCAGTATACCAGCGCCTCGCGCCGATCCCGCCGCTATGCGACACTTGCGACATGTCGATTCACGCCCTCGCCCTGATTGCCGCTGCGCTATACCTGATCGTCGCGGCCTTGTTCGCGCGCAACCCGCGGCTGCCCGCTTTCATCGTCGCGGCTATCGCCGTGTGCACGCACGCGGCGATCCTCGCCGGCCAGCACGGCGGCGGCGTGGACCTGCACTTTTTCGCCGCGCTATCGCTGGTCGCCGGTTGCGTGGCCGCGCTGTGCCTGCTGGTGAACCTGTTCCGGCCAGTCGCCGCGCTGGGCACGATCGTGTTTCCGCTCGCCGCGATCCTGCTGCTCGTCGATGTCTTTCTCGCGCCGCACACCGAGCCCTTGCCGATCGACTGGCAGATCAAGCTGCACGTGATTTTCGGATTGCTCGGATTCTCCGTGCTCAGCCTCGCTGCCGTGCTTGCCGTTCTGCTCGCCGTGCAGGAACGCGCCCTGCGCGCGCGCCGATTCGATGGACTGGCCGCCGCATTGCCGCCGCTGACGCTCACCGAAACCCTGATGTTCCAGTTGATCGGCGCCGGTTTCGCGTTGCTGACCGTATCCATCCTGATCGGCTTCCTGTTCGTCGCAAACCTGTTCGCCCAGCACCTGATCCACAAGACCGTGCTGACAATCGCGGCGTGGATCATGTTCGGCGCGCTGCTGCTCGGGCGCTGGCGCTATGGCTGGCGCGGTCGCCGTGCGGTGCGCATGACCCTGATCGGCATGATCCTGCTGCTGCTCGCGTTCTTCGGCAGCCGCTTCGTGCTCGAACTCGTCCTCAAGCGCGTACCTTGATTGCCGCCGCAGCGCTGTGCAGAATCCACGCATGATCCAGAACAAACCCAAAGCCGACGAACGCCGCCGCTTCCAGCGCTTTCACTTCGAAGGCACGGTGAAGTTGTACTCGGACAAAACAATGTGGGA
>JAFEFD010000068.1 GCA_018240765.1 Pseudomonadota bacterium
GCCGCCCGTGCAAGTCGTCGCTGCGTTGCTGGCAACCAGGCCGGACGGCAGCGTGTCGGTGAAGTCGGCGCTGAGAACGGCCGGCAGCGTGTTCGAATTGCTCAAGGTCAACGTCAGCGCGCTGCTGCCACCGGTGACAATGCTGCCAGGCGAGAACGCGGCGTCTAGCGCGGGCGCAGTCGGTGGCGTGCCGGTAACCGTGAACGTCAGACCGGTCACCACCGTTGGCGTGTTCGTCGCATTGCTGGTGATGCAGAGCGTGCCGCCGTAGCTGCCCGCGAACAAGCCGGTCGGATCGAACGTGACGGTGACGTTGCTTACGCCGTTGTAGCCCAAGGCGCCGCTGTTCGGCACGTAGCTGACCCACGACGGCTGGGTACAGCCGACGGTGCCGGCAACGATGCTCGACAGCATGGTCGGCGTGGCTTCGACATCCTCCCAGGCGGTGATGCCCCACAGCGAACCAATGATCTGTGCGCTGTTGCCGATGACCGGATCCGAACTCGTGCGCCATGCCCACAGCGGATTCGAAGCGGAGTTGGTCGCGTCCGAATTGATGTTCGGCGCCACCACCAGCCAGTAACGGCCGGGAGCCAGATTCAGCACCGGGACGCCTGCCTTGGTCAGGTCGAGGTTGATGACGCCATTGGTCGCGGAGATGCCGTTGGCGGCGCTGATCGAGTTGGTGTAGTCAAACAGCGGCAGTGTGCCGATATTGACCGTTGGCGGATCGCCCACGGTGCCGGCCGGGACGCCGCTGGCATCCGCGTAGACCTTGAACGTAATGGCCGGAGTGTTCGCAGAGGTCAGGCTGCCGCTCGGCAGACGAAAACCGTTTGCGGTCAGCTTGGTGATCCGTGTCGGCATCGTTACGTCGAAGTTCTGGGCCAGATAGCTGCTGGCCGGAATCTTGTTGTAGTAACCGCCCAGTTCGCCATTGCTGGTGGTCGCCGTATTCATCAGCGTGACCGGCGCATTGCCGCTGCCAACGGCCCAGTTCAGCGTGGGATTGCCAATGTTGGTCACGGTCAGCGGCTGCGTCACCGCACTGCCGCCAAAGGCTGCCGAAGCGGAGAGCGCCGCGGGACTGACCTGGATCGCCGGGCCACCCGGCTTGACCGCTACCGGCATGTGTTGCACCGGAATGCTCGGATCACTCGGCGTGAACGTGACCTGGCCCAGTGTGTACTGACCTGCATTCAACTGGTCCCCGTTGACGGTCACGGTAAACGTCTTGGTGCCGCCCGTTGGCATCAGCAGGCTCGCCGGAGACACTGACGCGGTACCCGCGGGGAAGCCATCGACGCTCAAGGTGTAGGTGACGGCGCCGGCATGGGCGCCGCGCACGGTACGCGAGTATGTGCACGGCCCAACGCAGGCGCTGTCGGCAATGCTCGGCAGGTTGAGCGTGGAGATCTTGCCGCCCAAAGCCGGATTCGCGGCCAGGAAGTTGGCGCCGGTTTCATCGAACACCAGGCTGGCCTTGGCGGCGCTCGGCAGGTCGATGCGGCCGGAACCGGTATCCCAGATGCCGGCGGGCGATCCATCCTGATTGATCACGCCCGTGGTCTTTGCGGTCATCATCATGGCCGAACGAATCTGCGTCGGCGACCATTCCGGATGCAGCTTGCGCAGCAACGCCGCGGAACCTGCGATGTGCGGCGTGGCCATCGAAGTGCCATCCTCTACCGCAGCGGCTCCGGGAGCGCCCATATAGGCAGCAAGGATGCCGACACCCGGTGCGGCAATTTCAGGCTTGACGATGGCCTGACCGCCGATGCCGGCAGCCGGACCGCGCGAGCTGAAGTTGGCAATGACGTCGCCCTGCGCCGTGAAATAGGCCTTCAGCGGCAGCAGCACCGACGCGGTGGCATTGGCCGGATCGCCGATGATCTGCGCATAGACGTTGTTCCAGTCCGAGAAGATCATCGAATACGAGGTGTCGGACGCGCCCAGGTTGATGTAGGCGCTGTCGACGAAGATCACGCCGGC
>JAFEFD010000069.1 GCA_018240765.1 Pseudomonadota bacterium
CGCCCGCGACGGCTACTGGCCGGCCGGCGCGCTGATGGAGACCGACGCCTCGACGGGCAAGTGGCAGGAGCTGACGCCCACGCTCTCGAACAGTTGCGTGGTCTTCCCGCACAGCCGCACCCGCGTGCAGGCCCAGCAGGGCGACTACGCCTGGGCCTTGTGGCGGCCGTACTCCTGCTGCCGGCGCCGTGGCCAGGTCTTCCTCGGCAGCGTCGATTTCATGTGAGGAACCCACGATGAACGCCTCCCTCCCTGACTTCCTGCACCGCGCGAAGTCGCCCCTGCGGGCCACGCTGCTCGTGGCGGCCATCACGCTGGTCGTCGGCGTCGCCTGGGCGCAGACCCGCATCGACCCCAATGGCGTGAACGCCAGCGGCAGCGTGATCGGCGACGACGTGCTCTACAGCATCGGCGGCGGCCGGGCCGTGTCGATGGGTGGTGCCGGCAACATGCAGAGCATCGGCGTCGGCGTCGGCTGGAACAGCAACCTGATCTGCGGCGACATGAGCATCACCACGACGCTGCAGAACCAGCTCAACGGCATCACCAACGGCTTCCAGACGATCATGAGCAACGTGATCCAGAACGCCACCAGCGCCGTGGCCTCGCTGCCGGCGCTGATCATCCAGCGCGCCGACCCGGGCCTGTACAACCTGCTCACCAACGGCATCCTGCAGGCGCGCCTGGATTTCGACCGCTCGAAGATGACCTGCCGGGCCATCGCCAATCGCATGGCGGACATGGCCGGCGGCCAGGCCGGCTGGGACCAGCTCGCCGAAGGGATGGCGCTGCGGGATGCGGTCAGCAGCACCGATGCCGTCTCCGCCATCGAGCAGGCCGAGTCCAACAAGGGGAACAACGGCGTGCCCTGGGTCGGCGGCGGCAACGCGGGCGGCTCCGGCCAGAGTTCGATCAAGGTGGTCGGCGACGTGACGCGCGCGGGCTACAACCTGCTCAACGGGCGCAGCGCCACCGATACCTCGTCGATCGCGCGCAGCGCCTGCGGCAACCGCCTGACCTGCCAGACCTGGTCGTCGCCTGGCGCGGCCGCGGCCTTTGCGAACCGCGTGCTGGGCGAACGCGAGCAACGCACCTGCGAAAACTGCACGAAGACCCAGACCACGCCTGGCGTCGGGCTCACGCCAGTGATCCAGGAAGAGTACGAGACCAAGCTGCAGGTGTTGCAGGAACTGGTGACGGGCGCCCGGCCGACGACACTGGCCAATCTCGACGCGGCCGGCAGCAGCTCGCTGCCGATCACCCGCGGCGTGATCGAGGCCCTGCGTGACGAGCCCGACCAGGACGTGCTGGGCCGGCGCCTCGCGTCCGAGGCTGCGCTGTCCAGCGTGCTGGAGAAGGCCCTGCTGCTGCAACGCACGTTGCTGACCGGCAAGAAGGAGCCGAACGTCGCCGCCAACGAGCTCGCCGTGCAGGCGGTGGACCAGGAGAACAGCGCGCTGGAGCAGGAGATCAACAACCTCAAGACCGAGCTGGAGCTGCGCCGCACGCTGGCCGGCAACTCGGCGATGGCGATCA
>JAFEFD010000006.1 GCA_018240765.1 Pseudomonadota bacterium
CGACCTCCTCCTTACCAAGGAGGTGCTCTACCGACTGAGCTACGTGAGCGGTGGAGCGGGAGACGGGAATCGAACCCGCACTAGTAGCTTGGAAGGCTACAGTTCTACCATTGAACTACTCCCGCACCGGGGTACTTCTCGTCTCTCGCTTTGTGTCTTGTGGTGGAGGGAGGTGGATTCGAACCACCGAAGGCATGAGCCAGCAGATTTACAGTCTGCCCCCGTTGGCCGCTTGGGTATCCCTCCGGGAATCTTGTCTGCATTACCTCTCGTTGACTGATACTGCCGGCGACGCGAAAAAACGCCAGACCGTTCTGCCTGACGTTTCATGCACTTGAATACTTCTACGCGCGGAGCCGGTTATTGTCGTTTCAGCGGCAATTCTTGTCAAGACGGCATGGAAAATGCTAGGTGGGGCTTAGCCGGGGCTGGGCAAATGCGCCGCATCGCGGTAGCGGGCGATTTCCTGCTCGATGTTCTTGTCCAGCTCCATCAGTTTCTGGGCATAGGCCGCCAGCGCCTTGTCGTCCTCACTGACCGGCTGCCATTTTGGCACCGGCGTCGGCTTGCCGGCGGCATCGACCGCCACCATCACGATCACGCAGTGGGTCGCCAGTACCTCGGCGCCCGAGCTCAAGTTTCGAGCCATGACATCCACGCTGAAATGCATGCTGGTATTGCCGGTATAGATGAGCTGGCAATGTACGGTCACCATGTCGCCGATGCAGATCGGATGCACGAAGCGGATACCGCCCACGGCCACCGTCACGCAGACCTTGCCGCTCCAGCCCACGGCGCAGGCGTAGCCGGCCTGGTCAATCCACTGCATGACAAAGCCGCCATGCACCTTGCCGGAAAAATTCACGTCGGTCGGCTGGGCAAGAAAACTGAGCTTCACCTCACGATCGGTACCGGGCATGCGCGCGTCCTCGGATCAAACATTGAAGCGGAAGTGTAAAACGTCACCCTCTTTTACCAGATATTCCTTGCCTTCCAGGCGCAGGCGCCCGGCATCCTTGGCGCCGTTTTCGCCCCTGTATTTGATGAAATCATCATACGCCACGGTTTCGGCGCGGATGAACCCACGCTCGAAATCGGTGTGGATCACTCCCGCCGCCTGCGGTGCGGTGGCGCCTCGCTTGACCGTCCACGCGCGTACTTCCTTCTCGCCGGCGGTGAAATAGGTTTGCAGGCCGAGCAGCTTGTACGCGGCGCGGATCACGCGATTCAGGCCCGGTTCGTCCAGGCCCATGTCCTTGAGAAACGCATCACGGTCAGCGTCATCCAGCTGCGAGAGTTCTTCCTCGATCGCCGCACAAACCGGCACGACTTCCGCACCTTCGCTTGCCGCTCGCGCGCGCACCTTGTCCAGATGCGGATTGTTGGTGAATCCATCTTCCTTGACGTTGGCGATGTACATGAGCGGTTTCAGCGTGAGCAGGAACAGGTCGCGGACGAGCGCCTTCTCATCGTCGTCCAGGCCCAGGCTGCGCGCGGACTTGCCTTCGTTCAACCCGGTGGCGAGTTTCTGCAGCACGGGTTTCTTGGCCAGCGCTTCCTTGTCATTGGCCTTGGCCGCGCGCTCGGCCTTGTTCAAGGCTTTTTCCACCGCTTCCAGATCCGCGAGCGCGAGCTCGGTGTCGATGGTGTCGATATCCGAGATGGGATCGATCTTGCCTGCGACGTGCACGATGTCCGGATGCTCGAAACAGCGCACGACGTGGGCGATCGCGTCGACTTCGCGGATATGTGCGAGGAACTTGTTGCCCAGGCCTTCGCCCTTGGAGGCGCCAGCGACGAGCCCGGCAATGTCGACGAATTCGACCGCGGTCGGCACGAGTTTCTGCGGCTTGACGATTTCCGCGAGCTGGTTGAGGCGCGGATCCGGCACCGGCACCACGCCGATGTTCGGATCGATCGTGCAGAACGGAAAATTCGCCGCAGCAATGCCCGCCTTGGTCAGCGCGTTGAACAGAGTCGATTTGCCGACGTTCGGCAG
>JAFEFD010000070.1 GCA_018240765.1 Pseudomonadota bacterium
CACCTGGGCCTGGCGATTGCGAGTTCGCTGTCCAACTACTTGCAATTCGTACTGCTGTGGCGATACCTGAAACGCGCTGGCGTGCATGCGCATCAACCCGGTTGGACGACTCACTGGTTGCGAATGAGCGTTGCCTGCGCGGCGATGCTGGTGGTGTTGCTCGCGGGTGTATGGCTGTGGCCGGACTGGACCGCGGTGCGCATTGCCACGCGCGGTTGGCATCTGGCCGTGCTGGTTGTTGCCGCCGCGCTTGCCTACATCGGCACCTTGTTCGCAAGCGGCTTCCGGATGCGGGACTTGCGGGGGACTTGACCGTTGTGCGCCGCAGCGTAACGGCTATACTTCCACGATGAATTTGCTGTTTCGAGACGTCGCCGGGCCGTGCCTTGCGCCGCGCGGAAGTGCGGTCTGCATTGGCGCGTTCGACGGTGTCCATCGCGGTCACCAGGCTGTTCTGGCGCAGGTTCGTACGAACGCGCAAGCGCACGGGCTGATGCCGGTCGCGGTGAGTTTCGCTCCGATCCCGCGCGTGTTTTTCGCCCGCGATGATGCGGTGCCGCAGTTGAGTTCCACGCGGGAAAAAATCGCGTTGCTGCGCCACGCCGGGATGGATCGCGCATTGCTGCTGCGCTTCGGAGCGAAACTGGCGGCCATGTCGGCGCAGGATTTTGTCGAACGCGTGCTGGTGCGGCGATTGCGGGCGCGACACGTGCTGGTAGGCCCGGGGTTCCGTTTCGGCCATGCACGCGCGGGTGACCTGGCGCTGTTGCAACAGATGGGCAAGGTGCATGGATTCGAAGCCGCTGAAGTGGCGCCGTTTGCTCTGGATGGCGAGCGTGTATCGAGTTCGCGGACTCGCATATTGCTCGGTGCGGGCGATTTCGACGCTGCAGGGCGGCTGCTCGGGCGACGCTTCGGCATCGGCGGACACGTGGTGCGCGGCGCGCAGCTTGGCCGCAAACTCGGTTATCCGACCGCGAACCTGCGCCTTGGAACGCGCGTGTCGCCGGTCGCCGGCGTGTTCGCAGTGAAGGTGCATGGCGTGCGCGATGCGGCGATGCCCGGCGTTGCCAGCCTCGGCACGCGCCCGACCGTGGATGGCCGTGAAGTGCTGCTCGAAGCACACCTGTTCGATTTTGACGGCGATCTTTACGGAAAACGTATAGAAGTGGAATTTGTGCAAAAGTTGCGTGCCGAGGAAAAATTTGACGGCCTCGACGCGATGGTGAAACAGATCGACCTTGACGCGCAGGCAGCGCGGGAAATTTTGGGCCGGAGCACGACGGCGACGGCTGGAGCATTGACGTGAGCATCGACTACAAGAACACCATCCACCTTCCGCAAACCGCCTTCGCCATGAAGGCCGACCTGCCCAAGCGCGAGCCCGGCATGCTTGCCGATTGGGAAAAGTCGCGGCGCTACGAGCAGATCCAGCAGCGCACCGCGCGCCGCGAACACGCGTTCATCCTGCACGACGGCCCGCCGTATGCGAACGGCGCGATCCACCTCGGCCATGCGGTCAACAAGATCCTCAAGGACATCGTGGTCAAGTCCAAGCTGCTTGCCGGCTTGCGCTCGCCCTACGTGCCCGGCTGGGATTGCCA
>JAFEFD010000071.1 GCA_018240765.1 Pseudomonadota bacterium
CGTTTGCAGGAGACGCTCAACTACATCACCAGCGAAATCCACAAGAGCTACAGCCCGCTGTTCAGCGACGCCACTCCCGAAGCCTCGCGCGAAGAGCGCAAGGCGTATCTGGCCAAGCGCTACGGTTTCATCGAGAAGATCCTGGCCAAGCAGCCGTGGCTGCTCGGCGATCATTTCACCGTGGCCGATGCCTATCTGTTCACGGTCACGCGCTGGGCCGATTTCGTGAAGCTGGATCTGTCCGCGTTCCCGTCGCTGCAGGCGTTCCAGAAGCGCGTCGCCGCGCGTCCGGCGGTGCAGGCCGCGATGGCCGCAGAAGGTCTGATCAAGGCCGCGAAGGCAGCGTAATTTTGTCGTGACAAGCGCCGGGCGGAGCGATCCGTCCGGCGCTGTTCAGTCGAAGACTTTCCCGCCCGCCTTGCGCATGGCGGCCACAAGTTGCCGGTCGAAACTCGCCAGACGCGCATCGCTGCGCAGCGCCAATTCCAGGTAGGCGGCATCGTAGACCGACAGCGTGAAGCGGCGCGCCAGTTCAAGAACGATGTCGCGCCGCGTTTGCATGGGCGCCGAATCGGTGTCGATCGGAAGGGCGTTCAGGCGCGTGAGGAAATCTGTGGATTGTGCTTCGCTGGCGATCTTGCGCCGTTCCGCAACGACCAGTGCGTTGCAGACCTCGCTGTGCCATAGCGCAGGGACCAATCCGCCGTCTTCGGCGAGCGCGTCGAGCATGGTGTCCGCGCGTTTGCGTTCGGCCTTGTCGTCGCGCCCGAACAACCAGGCCAGCGCCGCCGAGGCATCGAGAACCACCGTCACTTGCGGCCCTCGCTGACCCAGGCGCGCACGGACTGTCCTATTGGGACCCGCAATTTCGGCAGGGCACGCATCGCAGCGATTGCTGCACGGCGGTCGCTGCGGCCGATGGGCTTGCTCGGCACCAAATCCGCTACCGGCTTGCCGCGCAGGGTAATCGTAAAGGCGCGGCCGGCCGCGATTTCGCGCAGCAATTCCGGCAGGCGCGTCTTGGCATCATAGGAACCGATTTCTTGGTGCATGGTGAGTTCCAATCTGGTCGGAAGACTGGTCTATTCTAGCATGATTCGGACC
>JAFEFD010000072.1 GCA_018240765.1 Pseudomonadota bacterium
GCCTTGTTCTTGTGGATCAGGCCGCGGCTGGAATAGCGGTCCATGATCGGCTCGGCGGCCTTGTAGGCGGCTTCGGCGCCGGCCTTGTCCTTCGCGGCAACCGCGGTCACGACTTTCTTGATCGCGGTGCGCAGCATCGAGCGCGAACTGGCGTTGCGCGCATTGCGCTTGACCGCCTGGCGGGCGCGCTTTTTGGCGGATTTGATGTTGGCCAAGGGAAAACTCCGTTACAAAATGGGGTGGATGTACGAAAAAGGCCGGTAATTGTAGGCGGCGCGCGGGTTTGCGTCAATGTGGACGGGTTTTGCGCGTGAAGACGCCGAGCTTGCTGCGCGGGGTTTTTTCGTTCAGCGCGATGACCATGATCTCGCGCGTGCTGGGCCTGGCGCGCGACATCGCCATGAGCCACGTCTTCGGCGCCAGTGCGGCGACGGATGCCTTCGTCATCGCGTTCCGCATCCCGAACTTCATGCGTCGCCTGTTCGCCGAGGGCTCATTCTCCACGGCCTTCGTGCCGGTCTTCACCCAGGTCAAGGAAACCCGTAGTCCCGCCGAATTGCGCGAATTGACCGCGCGCGTTGCCGGAACGCTCGGCGGCGTGCTGCTCGTCATCACCGCGCTAGGCTTGTTCCTTGCGCCGCAACTGGCATTGACCTTCGCGCCCGGCGCGCTGGAGGAGCCGGAAAAACTCGCGCTGACCACCGACCTGCTGCGGCTGACGTTTCCGTACCTGATGTTTGTGTCGCTGACCGCACTCGCCGGTGGCGTGCTCAACAGCTTCCATCGTTTCGCGCTGCCGGCGCTGGCACCGGTGATCCTCAACATCTGCATGATTGCCGGCGCATTGTGGCTGGCGCCACGCCTGCAGGTGCCGATCCTGGCACTTGGATGGGCCGTGCTCGCTGCAGGCGTGCTGCAGTTGCTGTTTTTGCTGCCGGCCTTGCGCGGCTTGAACCTGCTGACGCTGCCGCGCTGGGGATGGAAGCATCCGCAAGTGCGCCGGATCATGGGCCTGATGCTGCCGACCCTGTTTGGTTCGTCGATCGCGCAGTTGAACCTGCTGCTCGACACTATTGTCATCTCGCTGCTCGCCACCGGATCGCAGACCTGGATGTACCAGGCCACGCGCTTTCTCGAACTGCCGTTGGGCGTGTTCGGCGTCGCACTCGGCACCGTCATCCTGCCGGCGCTGTCGCGGCACCATGTCGCGGAAGATCGCGCCGGCTTCTCGCGCGCGCTGGACTGGGCGCTGCGCACCACCTTGCTGATCGCCATGCCGGCGATGTGTGCCTTGCTGATCCTCGCCGAACCGCTGGTTGCCACGTTTTTCCAGAACGGCCAATACACGGCGTTCGATACGCGCATGACGGCGATGGCCATCGTCGCGCTCGGCGCCGGCGTGCCGGCGATCGCGCTCACGCGCACGCTGCTGCCCGCGTTTTATTCGCGCCAGGATACGAAAACGCCGGTACGAGCAGGTGTTGCGACTGTTGTGGTCAATATGGCGCTTAATTTCGTGCTGATCGCGCTGCTGTTCGAGTTGCAGGCGCCGCCGGAATTGAAGTCGCTGGCATGGCTCGACGGCATTGCGCGCCTGCCCGGCTTGCACCTGGGCCTGGCGATTGCGAGTTCGCTGTCCAACTACTTGCAATTCGTACTGCTGTGGCGATACCTGAAACGCGCTGGCGTGCATGCGCATCAACCCGGTTGGACGACTCACTGGCTGCGAATGAGCGTTGCCTGCGCGGCGATGCTGGTGGTGTTGCTCGCGGGTGTATGGCTGTGGCCGGACTGGACCGCGGTCCGCATTGCCACGCGCGGTTGGCATCTGGCCGTGCTGGTTGTTGCCGCCGCGCTTGCCTACATCGGCACCTTGTTCGCAAGCGGCTTCCGGATGCGGGACTTGCGGGGGATTTGACCGTTGTGCGCCGCAGCGTAACGGCTATACTTCCACGATGAATTTGCTGTTTCGAGACGTCGCCGGGCCGTGCCTTGCGCCGCGCGGAA
>JAFEFD010000073.1 GCA_018240765.1 Pseudomonadota bacterium
CCGGCCTCGATGATCGAGCGCGTGGAAATCCTCAGCGGCAGCGCCTCGGCGGTGTACGGCTCGGATGCGATTTCCGGCGTGGTCAACTTCATCATGAAGCGCCATGCCGACGGCACCACGATCGACTATCGCGTCGGCGGCACCGAACACGGCGGCGGCGGTTCGCAGCGGCTGCAGATCTTCAGCGGCTGGGACAAGGGCGATTTCAGTTCGGTGTTCGGACTCGAACTGATCGACAAGAAGCCGCTGTGGGCCTACGACCGCAGCTTTACCGACTCGCGCCTCGACAGCCCGGCGCCGCCCTCGAAGCTTTATGCGGACCCGGCCTGGGGCATTCTCGACGTGGACGAAAACTACATCGATCCGGGCAAGGCAACCTGCGACGCGCTGGCGGCCTACGACAAGGGCACCATCGTCTACGCCTATCGCAAGAACTGGGGCAATTACTGCGGCAGCTACTATTCAACCGGGTACGGCACGCTCGAGAACAGCCGCAAGGCAGCGAATTTCTGGGGCTCGGCGAACTATCGCGTGAGCGACAGCGTCAACTTCTACCTCGACCTGATGGCCAGCACTTCGCATCAGGAAAGTTACTGGATGCCGCTGGAATGGCAAAACTGCGAAAAGTTGAACGGCGATTGCGCACCGACACCATTCTTCAATCAGGCCACGGGCCAGATCGAACAATGGCAGCGCCGTTATTTCACGATCGAGGAAAACGGCGGTTTCAAACCCGGCATGATCCGCAACATCGACAACGCGATGACGTTCAATACCGGCATCAAGGGCACGCTCGACGACGGCAAGTGGAACTACGATGCGACATACGGCCACTCGCAGAACCGGCTCGAGCAGAAATGGCCGGCGCTGGTCGCTGCGAAGGCGCAGGCGCTGTACCTGGGCCCGTCGCTCGGGGTCGATCCGGACAGCGGCCTGCAGATCTATGACGCACCGTATTCGCGCTTCTACACGCCGCTTACGGTTGCGCAGTTCCGCTCGATCACCCAGGATTCGATCGACAACGACAAGAGTCGCGCCGATACGCTGTCGGCAACCATCAACACGACCGAGTTGTTCAGCCTGCCAGCCGGGCCGGTCGGCTTCGCCGCCGTGGCCGAATATGGCAACCAGTACTTCGGGCTGAAGGCCGATCCACTCTCGCTCGATGGCAGTTATTACCACTTGCACAACACCGATGCGATCGGCTCGCG
>JAFEFD010000074.1 GCA_018240765.1 Pseudomonadota bacterium
GTCCCGGAGCGCGACACCGAATTGGCTTGCGCTACAATACGTTTTCCCTTGCGTATTCGGAGCCAATCATGACGGTGAAAGTCGCGATCAACGGTTATGGCCGCATCGGCCGCAACATCCTGCGTGCCCTGTACGAAGCCAATCGCACGCACGAAATCAAAATTGTCGCGATCAACGATCTCGGCGACGCCGAGACGAATGCGCACCTGACCCAATACGACACCGCACACGGCAAGTTTCCGCATGAAGTCGGCGTCGACGGCGGCGACCTGATCGTCAAGGGCGACCGCATCAAGGTCTGCGCCGAGCGCGATCCGGCCAAGCTGCCGTGGAAGGATCTGGGCGTGGACGTGGTGCTCGAATCGACGGGCCTGTTCACCTCCAAGGCCAAGGCCGGCGCGCACATCGCCGCCGGCGCGAAGAAGGTGATCATCTCCGCGCCGGGCGACAAGGACGTGGACGGTACCTTCGTGATCGGCGTCAATCACGACAAGATCAAGGCGACCGACACGGTCATCTCGAACGCCTCGTGCACGACGAATTGCCTGGCGCCGCTGGCCAAGGTGCTGCACGAGAAAATCGGCATCGTGCATGGACTCATGACCACGATCCACGCCTACACCAACGATCAGGTGCTCACCGACGTTTTCCACAAGGATCTGCGCCGCGCACGCTCGGCGACGATGAGCCAGATTCCCACCAAGACTGGTGCCGCTGCCGCGGTAGGACTGGTGCTGCCTGAATTGAATGGACGTCTGGACGGCTTTTCGATGCGCATCCCGACGATCAACGTGTCATGCGTGGACTTGTCGTTCGTCGCCGCGCGCGCCACAACCAAGGATGAAATCGATGCCGTCGTTCGCGATGCCGCGAGCGGCAAATTGAAAGGCATCATCGCGGTCAACACCAAGCCGCTGGTGTCGGTCGACTTCAATCATAATCCGGCCTCGTGCACCTACGACGCGACGCAAACTCGTGTGATGGGCGGCACGCTCGTGAAAGTGCTGGGCTGGTACGACAACGAGTGGGGTTTCTCCAACCGCATGCTCGACATGACCCTGGCGTTCGCTAACGCGAAGTGATCCTCCGGGCCGCGAGGCGGCCCGATCTTCCTCTCAAGGCCGGCCTTCGCCGGCCTTTTTCGTTGCATGCGTGTAATCGGTGCACGTCACTGCCGAATTGACTGATAGTCAGGCGACAACTGACTCGGAGCGGACGCATCGGCTCGCTATCGGTGCTGCGTTCGCGCAATTCACGCTGCAAACGGGAGATGGAAAATGATTACGCGGAAACTGATGTTGGCAATGGCGGTATCGGGATGTCTGGTGCAGGCAATGATGCTCTCGCAGGCGCAGGCCTGTTCGGTGGTGAACTACACCAAGGGCGACGCAAACACGGCCTGGGCGGCGCCGTCCTTGCCGAGCGCGGAAATCGCGGCGATGGCCGCGGGAGCGGCGCCTGCCGCTGCAGGCGTGCCCGGCAAGCAGGCCGGGGTCTCGGCGTTGTATCTCGGCTACGCGATCACGCCACCGATCGTGGGCATGTGGAAATTCACCTTCACGGCACAGGGCAATGGCGCATCCGGGCCGCCTGATGGCACTCCTATCGATGCGGGCTTCCAGACCTGGCATATAGACCGCACCGAACTCATGAATTCCGGCCGCATTCCGGCAACCGGCAGCTTTTGCATGGGCGTGTGGGAGCAGGAAAATTGGGGAACCTACAGCCTCAATCACTGGGCGCTGTCTTGGGACTTCGACCCGAACACCGGCAAACCGACGGTGTTCGTCGGGCCGACCAACATTCAGGAACGTGTCACGGTCGACGAAGGAGACGGCACGTTTTCCGGACCGTTCTCGCTGACCCAATACGCACCGGATGGAAAGACCGTGCTCGGCGGGGTCAAGGGTGTCGTCAGCGCCACGCGCGTGACGGTCAATTGATCGCACAGCCCTGATGCAGGCGTATCGCGGGGCATCAGCACGGATGCCCCGCGAACGGAGTCAAAATTAGTCCTGGTGGGCCTTGTCCGCTTGCAGCGTTTCGATCAGCGCAATCTGCAGGCGCGAGTGCAGCTTGACCAGGATGCGCCGCAGCAACACCAGCACCAGGGCGACCATGGCCAGCACCGCGACCAGCAATTCCGCGGGCGGCAGGATGCTCGACGACAGCGCACCGACCAGCAGCAGCATCGCCGCAATCGATACGGCGGGCAGCACCTCGGCGACGACGCGACGCGCGCGCTCGGTATGGCGTCCGGCATGCACGCCCATTTCCGCCAGCAGCATGGCCAGCGCCTTGAGCTTGCGGTAGGCCGCAATCAGGAACGGCAGCGACAGCAGCAGCGCAGCGCCCCAGAGCAGCGCGTTCGCCATTGGACGATGCGGAAGCAGTGCGGCGATGTCGGCGGCGCGCGCGCGCGCGAGCCACGCAATTCCCGCGAAGATCGCTGCGACCAGGCACAGGTTCACGAAAGTCTGCAGCAGGATGCGCCGTACCATCGCGGCGATGACGGCGCGGTCGCCTTGCAGGCGCAGGCCTTGCAGCCATTGTGTATACAAATGGAATATGCGCCGCAACGGGTAAGGCATCGCGATGTGCAGGCGCCGCGCCAGCGGGTCGGAAGCGCGGATCAGGTAGGGCGTGAACAGGGTGGTGATCGCGGATACCGCCACCGCGAC
>JAFEFD010000075.1 GCA_018240765.1 Pseudomonadota bacterium
GGTTTCCACGCCGCCACCGACACCGCCTGCACGCATCATTTTCACGGCAATGAAAAGTGGCAGTTCGCTGGTCGGCGTGCCGTTCGAGTGGTCAAGCCTTGGTACGACCGAACAGGGCTATTTGAATCTCGATCCGACCACGACCGACGTCAACTCGGCTACCGGGCAGGTAAACACCACGCCCATCGTCACCGCACCGGCCACGAACGACGGCAATGGCACGGATCGTGTCGACTATCTGCGCGGCAAGCGCGACAACGAAACGACGCCTACCAGTGAAACCCTGCCGCGGCAGTTCCGCATTCGCCGATCACTGCTCGGGCCGGTCATTGCCTCGCAGCCGTATTACGTTGCTGGTCCCGTCGGCGGGCATCAGGATATTTATCCGGTCGGCTCGCCCGAGCAAGCTGCTGCCGCGCCGTGTACCGCAGGTCTGACCGCCACCGGTTGCAACAGCTACGAAAAATTCGTCAAGGCCAATATCAACCGCCGACCCATGCTTTATGTGGGCGCCAACGACGGCATGATGCACGCATTCGACGCATTGACTGGCAGCGAGGTGTGGGCATACGTGCCAAACATGTTGTACGGCAATGGACAATTGACGCAGTTGACGAATCCGGCCAACACGCTGGTTGCGGGCGTCGACGATACACCGGTTATCAACGATGTTTTTTTCACCACGGATAGCCAATGGCATTCGATCCTGATCGGCACCATGCGCCTGGGTGGCCGCGGTATCTACGCACTCGACATTACCGACCAGACCACGCCGGGCAGCGAGAGCGCGGCGGCAGGGAAATTCCTGTGGGAATTCACCAATCTTAACGATGCGGATCTGGGCTATACGTATTCTTCTGCCAACCTCGCACGTTTGCACAACGGCAAGTGGGTCGTCGTTCTGACCAGCGGCTATTTCCCCCAGAAGCTGCAAGTGCAGTCGTCCACGTATGGCAAGAATTCGACGCCGGATACGGCGCCCGGAGCGAGTTCCACCGTCTCCCACATGTGGATACTCGACGCCGCAACCGGTGCGTTGATCCGCAAGATCGACACACCCGCAACGATCAAGAGCTACGGCCTGTCGACGCCGGTGCTGACCGACTTTGGTCTGGATCAGATCGACGACGTTGCTGTGGCCGGCGATCTGGCCGGCAATCTGTGGCGGTTCGACCTGACCAACACGGATCCGACGAAGTGGAGCGTGGAGGCGATGTTCCAGACCTACACGAGCACGGCGCCTTGCAGCAGCAGCAATACCTCGGGGCTGGGCTGCGAACCGATCACGGTGATGCCGCAGGTGTTCGGCGACCCGGTAACCGGTAGTGTCATCTATGTGTTCGGTTCCGGCCAGTATCTCGGCCCGAGCGATCGCACCGCCAGCAGCGTGCTTGGCACGAACCACTTCTTTGGCGTGCGCGATTACGGTACCGGATCGGGCAAGTACCCGATGCATGAAAGCGATCTGGCATCGCAGACCTTGACGCAGGATGCTTCGGGTGTCCGTTCGCTGACCGCCAATACCGTGCCTGCGACGAATGGCGGCTGGATGATTCCGCTCAACGTCAGTGGGGTCAATGGCGAGCGCAATGTCGTGCGCGCCACCCGGCTTGCCAGCGCCGGCATTGCAGTACTGTATTCACTGATTCCAGGCGCCAACAACGATCCATGCACACCCGGACGCCTCGGCGCAGTTATGGCGGTGCAGGCAGCTTCCGGTGGGCCCATCATTCCGCCGGCCGCACCCGGCGGCAGTTCGCCGGTCGGTGCCATCGTGGTGAATCCGCCAGCAACTGGCGGTGGCGCTTCGCTTTCGCCGCAGGGAGGCGGTACGCTGTTGATTCCTGGCGTCAGCTTGCCCGGTAACGTCAACAACCCGTACTCAATCGACGGTGGCCTGCCGATCTGGCGGCGCACTTCGTGGCGCGAACTGCTCAACAATCTGTGACGGCCATACACGATAACTTTTGGGAAAAGCCGATGCGAACGAACAGAGCGAGTGGCTTCACACTGCTGGAGTTGATGATTGTCGTAATTGTCATTGCGATTCTCGCGACGCTGGCCATTTACAATTACAGCCGCTACGGCTTCCGTTCTAGGCGCGTTGATGGCCAAAATCTGCTTGCCACGGTTGCCGCCGCCGAAGAGCGCTATTACAACAATTTCAACCAATACACGTCGTCGATTACTGCCGCTGCGCCGAACGGGTTGGGATTCTCCAGCGCCAATTCTGACCGGGGTTATTATTCGGCGTCAGTGGCCTTGGGAACAGGAAATTTGACGTATACGATCACCGCGGCGCCGACAGGCGTGCAAGTCAAGGATCAATGCAAGAACCTGACCTATGACAACACGCAGACGAAAGCCTTCAGCGGCGACCAATCCAACGGCAACTGCTGGTAACGCGACTTACTTCGGATGCGCCGCGTTCCTGTCGCGGCGCGCACCGAAGCGGCGGTCGAGTCCGCCGAGCAGTTTCTTGAACGCACGCGAGAACTTTCCGCGCTGGGTCTTGCGCAGTTTTTCTTCCTCGCTGGTCAACCACGCCACCTGGATGACGCGGCGTTCGCCCTCGTAAGGCAAATGGCCGTGGAATGAATTGTCGGCGCGTTTGAACACGACGAAATTGCCGTACAGCGGTTTTATTTCAGGTGCGGCCAGATCGTCGATCGCGTCGATGCGGTTGAGGAAGCGCAGGCAGCCGTCGCTGGTATCCGGCCATGATTCGTTGAGGTAGAGCAGGGCGGTGGCGACTTTCGACTTGCTGTCGGTGTGGATGGTGCCGTGGCGCTTGTTGAGCGCGCGGCA
>JAFEFD010000076.1 GCA_018240765.1 Pseudomonadota bacterium
TCGCGAGCCAACTCGCTGAAATCCGGTTGCTTGAGCGAATCCTTGTAGTGTTCAAGCTGGACGGCAGCAAGCGCTTCTTCCGTCGACAGGGCGACGCGGCGTTGCACCAAGGGATCCGCGTCGAGCTTTTCGGCACGCGCCTGCGCGGTCAACTGCTTTTTCAGCAGCAACCCCAGGATCGTGGACTCGATGCGCTTGGGGCTGTCGAAAAAGCCGCCACGATCCTTTTCCGGAATCCGGGCCGCGAAGGCATCGATATCCTGCAAAGTCACCTGCACGCCATTCTGTTCGGCGACGACGCCGGGGGGAAGCGATTTGTCCTGCGCTACCGCCACGCCAGCGCCCGCCAGCACACTGGCAAGGGCGACGACGCCAGCGGCTTTGCCAAACAGGTGGATTGTCGATTTCATTTTGGTTCCTGAAAAAAGCGCGCCGCCCGAATGGCGGCGCAATTGAGATCGCATGTTGCGGAAAAAGTTCGGCTGGCTCTGGCGGTTCGATCGACTTAAACGACCGTCGCACAGATCGCTTCGCGCCCTCGGCTAAGGATTGTAGCTATTGAAGTTGCCTCCATTGACAAGCGGGATCCTGCAACTGCTGCCGCACGTGCCCGACTTCGTGGAAGCCGCGGTACCTCCGGTCGGCGTAATGTTGCTGATATCCGCGTTGATGATATTCAGGTAGTAAGTCCCGCCGTCGGTGAGGGTGCATCCGAACGACTTGGACCATGTCAACTTGGCCGTTGGTCCTGCATTCTTGATGTAACACCCCGGCACCACGGTACTCGTGGTGGGGAAGGACACCGGGTTGCTGAAGTCGCCGCATTTGGTGCTGATGGTCATGCTTACCGGAGCATCGTACTGCGACGCGCCGACCGTGTAGCTGCCGTAGATGCCCGACGGCGCGCCTGCAAAATATCCCGCTGGGACCGTGAATTTCTCGGCCATGTACATCGTCAGCGGGAGCGGGAAAACCGGTTGCCGGCCGTAGCTTTGCGGCCACGTACCAAACCAGACCGAATTGAAGTTGGTTACGTCAACGTTCTGGTAGCCGGTATTCGGGCCCGAGCCGAAATAGAAAATGGATTGCGAACCGGTCCACTGGCTGAAACTGTTGACCCCGCCGGTACCGTCGCCCGCAAGCGTCGGACAGCTTCCGCCGCCAGTGGTTACCGTCACCGATTGCGTCTTGCTGCTTTGTTGGCTGTTCACGCTGTCGGTCACGGTAAGAGTAACGCTGTAGGTGCCTGCCGACGCGTAGGTATGCGAGGGGTTTTTCGTGGTGGCCGTGCCGCTATCACCGAACGTCCACGACCATGCATTGATGGTACCGCCGGTGTCGGTCGAGGTATCGGTGAACGTCGCGGCCAAGCCATTGGTGCTGAACGTGAAATTGGCCGATGGGGTTCCGCCGCCACCACCCGAGCTGCAACCGCTGCCGGTCGGCGTACCGGTCAATTGCGCGTTCAGGTGGCCCGGTGTCGTGCTGCTGGTTACCGGCCCGGTGGGATAGGAACAGGTTGCAGTTCCGGCCTGATTGGTAATGTCGATGACGGTTTGCGCACCGACGCCCAGCGAAGCAGCCAGGAACACGGCGACGAAGATCAAGATGCGTGACATGGATGAAAAATTCTCGGACCGAACGGGTTGGTCATTGTAACCGGTGACAGGCGTAATTCGCCGTTAAACGGCGTCGAAAAAAAGGGGCCCTTGCGGGCCCCTTCAGTACATCGTGTTACCTGCTTACGATCAGGAGCAAGCAGCCTGACCGTTCAGGCAGAAGCGCGACGAACGATGGCGGTATACGCCGCTGTAGTTCGCGAGCACGCCACCCACATTGCCGTTGACGAAGTTCTCGGCTTCGAAGCCGGTGACCGGCAGGCCATAGAACACATTGCCGTTGCTGTCCGCACGCATGGCATGCGGGTCGGCGGCAGGAGTCGTTCCACCGTGCGTCGCATCGGTGAAGGACAACGCGAGCCAGCCGTTGCTGCCCAGCGCGGAAGTGGCGATGTTCGAGGTCAGCGTGGAGCCCA
>JAFEFD010000077.1 GCA_018240765.1 Pseudomonadota bacterium
CTGCCACTCATGGTCGACAGATGCAGGCGCGCATCGTTCGCTGGCGCGACGGCAATGTCGGCATCGCCGGATACGCTGCCCGATTCGAATTCGTTGACAGTCGCGCAGGCGCAGTCCATGTTGCCGGAGACCGTCTCCAGCTTGATCCGGCCGCCGAGATTTTTCGCGTGGATGTCTCCGCTCACCGTCTGCACATGCGCGCGACCGTTCGCGTCCGCGGGTGCCACCAGCGTCACGTTGCCGCTGACGCTGTCGATGTCGATCTGCAGCGCCGAGCCTGCAATCGTCACGTCACCGCTTACGCTGCCTACCTTGAGCGATTTTCCGTCCATGCCATCGACATTCGCATCGGCGCTGACCACGCTCAGGTCGAGCGCGGCGTTTTTCGGAACATGCAGGATCAGGTTGCTGTCGTGGCTCGGCGCATTCGAACCGAACCATCCGGATTTCGTCGTCTTCACTTGCAGGGATAATTTTTTCGCGTCGCCGGAAACCGCCAGCGTCGAGCCGGCGCCAAGTGAGCCTTCGAGTTTGACCTGGGCCTGATCCCAGCCGGTCACCTGCACCTTGCCACTGATGTTGGCGATGACGGCGCTTCCATCCGCGGCAAGCGGCCAGGCCTCGTCCAGGGTCTTGGACGCGTCGCCGGCAGCGATGTCGTGCCAGGCCGAATCGGCGCACGCATAGCCGCTGCCGGCCAGCAGGAATCCAATTGCCATCGCGTGAAGAATCGTCGTTTTCATGTCGTCGGTCTCATGTCGTTGTTTCGGGTCGTCGTCTCGTGGGTTATCCAGCGCTGTTTTCCTGCCGCAGCAGGCGCATGCGCTGATCGTTGGTGCGGTTGAGCAGGCCGACCAGGAACACGGCCCGCGGGTGTTGCTCAAGCGCCTGCTGCAGCTGCACGCTGGCGCTGTCCAGGTCGCGCGAGGCCGCGGCAAGCACGGGATTGGCGGGCACGGCCCAGGCCAGCGGCGCACTGTCCGTGGAAATGCCCGGCTCGGCGTTCGATGCACTCGCGACCGCCGGATAACTCGCCCGATGTTGCGTGCGCCAGGCAA
>JAFEFD010000078.1 GCA_018240765.1 Pseudomonadota bacterium
AGCAGGCACAGGATGCGCAAGCGCTGTGCGTTGGCTATGGATTTGAGCAGGCGCGACGCCGTATCGGCGTGCGCCGTCATTGCAGCGGCGCCCTTGTCGTCGGCGCGCATCTTGACCCTGGTCATGGCATCGGTCCCGGTCCGAATGGATCCTGTGTGCGTCAACTATCGCATATTGGGTACTTGATTTCTAATATAGCAAATGCTAAATTAGAAAACAAGAAAGTACATCGGATTGCAGGCGTAACCCGCCGGCAGGTTTTCCACGCTGATCCCGGAGGGCATGGTCATGGCAAGAGTGGCGATACTGGGTGCGGGAATCGGCGGCACGAGTCTGGCTTTCGAGTTGCGCCAGCGCCTCGGGCACGAACACACGATTACCGTCATTGGCGATGGATCGAAGTTTTCCTTCATTCCGTCGAATCCGTGGGTCGCCGTGGGTTGGCGCAAGGGTGATGAGGTCCTGGTCGAGCTTGCGCCGGTGATGGCGCGGCGCGGGATCGAGTTCATCGACAGCGCGGCCATGGCCGTGCATCCGGAGCGGAACCAGATCGAGCTTGCCAACGGCAAGCGCGTGGACTATGACTACCTGGCGATCACCACTGGCGCACGCCTCGCGTTCGAACAAGTGCCGGGCCTGGGGCCGGACGGCTTCACGCAGTCGGTGTGCACGACGGCGCATGCCGAACGCGCATGGTCGGCGTACCAGAAATTCCTCGACGATCCTGGGCCGATCGTCGTCGGTGCCGCGCCGGGGGCGAGTTGTTACGGCCCGGCTTACGAAACGGCGATGATCATCGACACCGACCTGCGCCGGCGCAAGCTTCGCGACAAGGTGCCGATGACCTATGTGACGCCCGAGCCGTACATCGGCCACATGGGACTTGGTGGCGTTGGCGATTCCAAGGGCATGCTGGAAAAAGAACTGCGCGATCGCCACATCCGCTGGATCGCGAACGCACGCGTCAAGGAGGTCCGTGCTGGCGAAATAGTGGTCGAGGAACTCGACCGGCATGGCAAGCTTGAGCAGGAACACACCGTGCCGTTCCGCTACTCGATGATCATTCCCGCGTTCGCCGGCGTCAATGCGATCCAGGGGCTGGAAGGACTGGTAAA
>JAFEFD010000079.1 GCA_018240765.1 Pseudomonadota bacterium
CGCCGCGACGCCGGCATGTTCGACGTCTCGCACATGACCGTGGTCGATCTGCACGGCGCCAACACGCGGGATTTCCTGCGCCATCTGTTCGCCAACAGCATCGACAAGCTGAAAGTCCCGGGCAAGGCGCTGTATTCATGCATGTTGAACGAGCAGGGCGGGGTGATCGACGATCTGATCGTCTATTTCCTGGCCGAGGATTTCTTCCGCGTCGTGGTCAACGCGGCCACCCATGACAAGGATCTGGCCTGGATCGAAAAGCAGGCCGCCGCGTTTGGCGTGAAGGTCACCGAGCGCAAGGATCTGGCCATGATCGCGGTGCAGGGGCCGAATGCTCGCGCCAAGCTGCAGTCATTATTGAGTCCGGCCACCCGTGAGAAGGCAGCGAAGATCGGAAAGTTCGTCGCCTGCGAAGGCGACGGCCTGTTCATCGCGCGCACTGGCTACACCGGCGAAGACGGTTACGAGATCATCGTGCCGGAAATCCAAGCCGTGGATTTGTGGAGCAAGCTGCTCGCTGCCGGCGTGAAACCGGCCGGCTTGGGCGCGCGCGACACGCTGCGCCTGGAAGCCGGCATGAACCTCTACGGTCAGGACATGGACGAAACCATCACGCCGTGGGAAGCAGGGCTGGCATGGACCGTCGCGCTTGACGAAGGCCGCGGCTTCATCGGCCGCCCCGCGCTGGAAAAGCAAAAGGCCGCCGGCGTCGCGCGGGCGATGGTTGGTCTGGTGATGGACGACAAGGGCGTGCTGCGCCACGGCCAGCGTGTGGTCACGCCCTCGGGCGATGGCGAAATCCTGTCCGGAACGTTCTCGCCGACTCTCGGCAAGGCGATCGCGTTCGCGCGTGTTCCTGCCGGCACCGCCGAAGGCGTGCAGGCGGACATTCGCGGCAAGCTGGTGCCCGTGCGCGTGGTGAAATATCCTTTTGTCAGAGACGGCAAACCGATCGATGGCATTTGACCTCACCCCGCCAGTTCGTGTGTAGAATTGGCATCGTGAAATTCGACATCGCAACATTGGACATCGCAATAATCGACATCTAGGAACCTCGGCCATGAACGAAATCCCCGGCGATCTGAAATTCATGAAGTCCCACGAATGGGCACGCGTCGAAGACAACGGCACGGTCACGGTCGGCATCTCCGATCATGCCCAGGGCCTGCTCGGCGATCTGGTCTACGTCGAGTTGCCCAGTGTTGGCGACGAGGTCAAGGCCGGCAACGCCTGTGCCGTGGTCGAGTCCGTCAAGGCGGCATCCGACATCTACGCGCCGGTCTCCGGCGAAGTGATTTCCGTCAACAGCGCGCTTGCGGACAAGCCGGAAACGATCAACGAAGACGCGTATGGTGAGGGCTGGATCTTCGTCGTGAAGCCGAGCAACCTTGCCGAAGAATCCGAAGAACTTCTCGATCCGGATGCGTACGCCGAACTGATCGAAAGCGAAGAACACTGACGCGAATGTCTGCGCGTTGCACCACGCGTCGCGCAAAAAAATCTTCCGGAATTTTGCTCGCGCGCATCGGCACTCGATGCGCGCGATGCGTTTGCGGGTTCGAAAAAGTTGCGCAGTTTTGCGCAAACGCTGCATTCGATCGTGAGTTTTCACCCCGGCGAGAAATTTTTTTTTCGGGGCAACAACGCCGGCCGGACGGCGTCGTTCGATGGTCGCGCGCGCAGGTGAGCGGCAATTCGCATCGTCTATCGAACTGCGCGTGTACAAAGTTTCCGTACTGCGGATTCTGTAAAAGCGGCTTTGCCGGAAAGATGGCACGATTGCTTGCAGCCCGCATGTTTGCTGGTGTTGCGCGTATTCCTTCATGATGGAATCCTGACGCCAGCATGTGTTCGTGGATTGGGACGAAAGACGTATAGACGTCCAAAGCAGATTGCACTTGCGTGCTCGCCGGTGATTTGTAGCGGAGCCATCGCGCTTGTGTTGCCCGTTTCGCGGCCGCGGTTTGCCCGGGATCGGTTGCAAAAACCTGTTGACAGGAAAAAAAACCGGGAATAATTTTTGCCCCGGCGTTACACGCGCATTGCAGGATTTATGGCGGGAGCGAAGTTCGTACAACCTTACATTGAGCACGGCCACAAA
>JAFEFD010000007.1 GCA_018240765.1 Pseudomonadota bacterium
GAGGAAATCGACCAGATCGCCGACACCAGCGAACGCCTCGGCCTTGAAGACGTCAACGGCTCGGCGCTGGAACTTGCCGCCTACCTGTGTTCCTTCGTCGACGACCGGCTCGTGCCGAATGCGCGCGACCTGGGCCGGTTGGCCGACATGGTCAACCGCATGGGTGCGGTACTCACCGACCTGTCGGCCACCGAAACCGCCGCGGTACATACCCTGCCCGGCGCAAGGATGCCAACTGAACCACTGACGCCGACCGAAGCCGACGCCCCCGCGCCGGCCGCGACTTCAGTCATCGCGCCACCGGAATCCGCTGCAGCACAATCGGTAAGACCGGCAGGGCCCGAGTCCGCGCCGCGCCCGACCCATCTGCCGCGCGCGGTGTGCATGGTCGGCATCTCGCCAACCAGCGTGCCAGGACTTGTCGAAGGCTTGCGCGAACGCGGCTACGACGTGCGCGAATTCGCCGATGGCCAGATGCTGCTGGATTTCCTGGCCCATGCGATTCCCGGCGCCGTACTCGTGGATGCGCGCCAGCTGCGTGTCATGGCACGCATGGCCGTGCTGTATGCCGGCATGGGCATTGGCAGTGAGCACCTGCCCGCCGTACTCGCGCTATCGCCAAACGGCGATCTCGGACACCGCCTCCTTGCGATGCGCGCCGGCGCCGCCGCGCTGTTCAGCGGGCCCGTCGATTCGCTGCGCGTCGTCGGCAAACTCGACGAGTTGCTGCACACCGATGCGCAACCGGAATGGCGCGTCCTGCTGGTCGAAGCCGACCGCGAACATGCCGCCGAATCCGCGCGCGCGCTGGTCGAGCGCGGCATGACCGCGCGCCTGGCGGGCAACGGCCAGGCCGCCATCGCCGCGATTGCAGACTTCCGCCCCGACGTCATCGTCATCGACCACGACCTGCCGGACGTCAACGGGGTGGAACTGATCCAGCTGATTCGCCAGCAACACGAATTCGCCGCGGTGCCAATCATCCTCGCCGCTGATGCGAATGGCAGCGCGCAACGCTTCGACGCGATTGCCGCCGGCGGCGACGAAGTACTGCTCAAGCCGGTCAAGGCGCGGCATCTGATCGGCGCCGTGCAGGCGCGCGTGCAGCGCGCGCACTGGCTGCGCGAAGTCATCGGCAAACCCGGCGGCCGCGATGCGCGCACCGGCCTGTATTCGCGCACTACCCTGATCGAAAAACTTGAAGCTGCGCTGGGCGACCGCTCGGCTGCGCTGCTGTATGTCGCGCTGGATCGCGCCGCACTGCTGCGCGAACAGATTGGCCTGGCTGGACTCGCCGCGCTCGACGCCCACGTCGGCAACCTGTTGCGCAGCCAGCTCGACGAGCTGGACCTGTCCGCGCAGTACCAGGATTTCCACTACTTCACCGTGCTCACCCGGCGCAGCCGCAGCGAATTGACTGCCGCCGCCGAAGTCGTGCGCGAGACACTCGCCGAGCAGCCGTGGCAGTTCAACGGCCGCACGCACAATTTGAGTGCGAGCCTGGGCCTCGCTTTGCTCGGCGGCGAGCATGCGAGCGTGGATTCGGTGGTGACCAACGCGCAGGCCGCGCAACTGGCCGCCGCACACATGGGGGGCAATCGCGTGCTCTGGTTCGAGGCCAAGGAAGCCGCGCTTTTGCCAGTCGATCCCCTGCTCGCGGTGCGTGCGGTACTCAGCCGGCCGCTGGTCGCCGAGCAAACCCATTTCGAGTTCTGCGCGATCGCGCCGCTAGCCGGTAAACTGCAAGGTCAGTACGAACTGGGTTTCAAGGTACGCAGCGTGCAGCATCCCGGCACCAGCGTGTCGTACGCGGAACTCGCGCCGGTCGCGGTCGAATGCAAGCAGATTGCGCCGCTCGACCGCATGCTGCTCCAGCATTCGTTACAGGTGCGCGAGGAACAACTACGTCGCGGCCGCCAGTTGCGCTTGTTCGTCCCACAGGCGGTAAGCAGCGCGCTCGAATCCGAGTTCGCGTGGTGGCTGGAACGCGAACTGAAATCGCGGCATTTGTCGGGAACCGGCCTGACCATCGAACTGGCCTGCTCGACCCTGATCGACGCCGGCGAACGCGCGCGCGAGCAGGTCAAGGCTCTGCACCAGCACGGCGTGCGCTTCTGCCTCGTCGACTACGGCCGCGACTGGGCCGCCGTGCATGCGCTCAAGAGCCTGAGCGTGGATTTCGTGCGCCTGGCGCCATCGCTGGTCGCGGAACTGGGCAGCGCCAAGTCGGTCAGCGACACGATGCTTGCACTGGTGCGCAAGGCGCATGCGAGCGGCGTCGCCGTGATCGCGCCGGAAGTCGACAGCCTGCAGCGCGCCCACCTGCTGCTGCGCCTGGGCGTCGACTACGGCATCGGCCCGGCGTTCGCGCGGCCGCAGCCGCAACCGGATTTCGATTTTAATCGCCCGCTTTGGTAAGCACGAAACTCCGTTCGCACTGAGCGAAGGCCTGCAGGGCCGAAGTCGAAGGGTCGACGACGTTTCGACTTTGCTCGCTGCGCTCGCTACGCTCAACGCGAACGGAAAATTCAAACTGCATGCCGGACGCGCTAGAGCATCCCCGTTTCCAGCTTGGCTACATCCGACATCATCGTGTGATTCCACGGCGGATCGAACACCAGTTCCACGTCGGTTTCGGTGACCGTGGGAATCGCTTCGAGCTTGGTGCGCACATCCTCGACCAGGATGTCGCCCATGCCGCAGCCGGGCGCGGTCAGCGTCATGCGTACTTCGACCTTGCGCGTGCCGTCATCGCGATGGCTCAACGAGCATTCATAGACCAGCCCCAGGTCCACGATATTGACCGGGATCTCCGGATCGAAGCAGGTGCGCAGTTGTTCCCAGACGAGTTTTTCCACGTCCGCATCGCTGGTGTGCTCGTCCACCACGATAGCCGGCGGCGGTTCCTTGCCGATCGCGTCGGCATCCGCGCCGGCGATGCGGAACAAATTGCCGTCGACGAAGACGGTGAAGCTGCCGCCGAGCGCCTGCGTGATGTAGCCGTTCTGGCCCGCAGGCAAGGTGACTTCCTGACCCTGCGGAACCATCACCGCGGCGCAGTCGCGCTCGAAGACGACCGGCTCGGAACTTTGATTGTAGGCGCCCATCGCGAATCCGTACTATTTTGGTCCACATTATCGCAGGAATGATGGCGAATTGCTGCTGGCACTCGCGCAATCAGGCTTGCGACACCCGCGGCAGGCAGTCGGCAAGGATGCGCACCGCGGCTTGCAGGTCCGCCGGCGGCAGGTCGGCGTAACCGAGCAGCAAGCCCGGATGCTTCAGCGGCTTGTGGCAGTACGGCGCAACCAGATAGATGCCGACACCGCGCGCGCGCGCCATCTCGACCAGCGCCTGCGCCTGCGCATGGCTCATGTGCCGCAACCACGCCAGGATATGCATGCCGGCGCTGGAATCGGCGACCTCGACCGCGCCGCCCGCGTGGCGTTGCAAGGCGCCAAGCAACGCGGAGCGGCGCGCGCGCAGCGTGTTCGCGGCGCGGCGCAGGTGGCGCTCAAACGCACCACTGCCGATCAGGCGCGCGAGCGCGGCCTGTTCGATCGCCGTGCTGCCGCGGTCGGTCAGCCACTTCGCCGCGACAAACGCTTCCCGTAATCCCGGTGGCAGCACCATGTAGCCCAGGCGCAGCGCCGGAAAGATCACCTTGGAAAAACTCCCGACGTACAGCACGCGGCCGGCTCGATCCAGCGACTTGAGCGCGGCGAGCGGACGCGTGCCGTAGCGGAATTCGCCGTCGTAGTCGTCTTCGATCAGCCAGCAGCGGCGGTGCTGCGCCCAGTCGAGCAATTGCATGCGCCGCGGCAGGCTCAGCACCGCACCGGTCGGAAACTGGTGCGATGGCGTAACGACGGCAAGCCGCGTTTGCGCATCGCGCGGCAAGGCGCTGGCGACCAATCCATCGGCGTCGACGCGGCAGGTGCGGATCGCCGCGCCGCGTGCCTGGAAGACCTGGCGCGCGCCCTGGTAGTGCGGATCCTCGAGCAGCATGCGATCGCCGGCATCGAGCAGCACGTCGGCAGCAAGCGAAAATGCCTGCTGGGTACCGTTCACGATCAGCACGTCTTCTGGCGCGGCGTTTATGCCACGGCGGCGCGCGAGGTATTCGCAGATCTGTGCGCGCAACTCCGGCAATCCCTGCGGATCGGGATAATCGGTCTGCACATGCGCAGCGGCCTGATTCAGCGCGCGCCGCCACGCGCTGGCCAACTGCGGATTCGTCATCGGCAAGCCGTACTGCAGGTTGTAGCGCAGGCCTCGATGCTGGCGTCCCGGGATCGCACGGTCGTAAACCTGCTGCATGCGCCGTCCGCGTCGCGACAACACCGGCGCGCGCGCGGTCGCCTGTGCTGATGCAGCCGGGGGACGCTTCGGCGCGGCGGCGAATGCGGCCACATAGCAGCCCGACCCGGAGCGGCCGTCGATCAAGCCCTCTTCGGTGAGCACGGCATATGCGGCGAGCGCGGTATTGCGCGAGATCTCCAGTTCGCGCGCCAGCGTGCGGGTGGCCGGCAGGCGCGATCCCGGCGCGCAACGGCCATCGAGGATGGCCTGCTTGAGCGCGCGCGCCACTTGCAGGTAACGCGGCCCCTTGTCGTCCAGTTGCAGGAACATCGTGGCTCCATGAATCCGGAAAAAACCGGCACTCGCCAGGGCCAATCTGAAGGTTTAGATTGGTCGCGTCAAGCCACGCATGGCCGTTGCCGCGAGGAAAATTCATGACCTGGCCCACTCCCGCAACCTTGCGCGGCAAGCTCGTCACGCTTGAACCATTGCGCCACGACCATCATGACGGACTGGTCGAGTCCGCACGCGATGGCGAGTTGTGGAACCTGTGGTACACATTTGTACCGACGCCGCAAACCATGCGCGCCGACATCGATCGGCGCCTTGCGTTGCAAACTGCCGGCAGCATGGTCCCCTTCGTCATCATCGCCAACGCGACGAGGCGCGTCGTCGGTGCGACCGGCTACATGAACATCGACGCCGAAAACAAGCGGCTGGAAATCGGCCACACCTGGTACGCGGCCAGCGCGCAGCGCAGCGGCATCAACACCGAGGCCAAGCGCCTGCTGCTCGCACACGCGTTCGAGGAACTGGATTGCATCGCGGTGGAATTCCGCACCCACTTCTTCAACCGCGCCAGCCGCACCGCGATCGAACGCCTTGGCGCCAAGCTCGACGGCATCCTGCGCAATCACCGCCGCGGCAGCGACGGCACCCTGCGCGACACCTGCGTGTACAGCATCATCGCCGGCGAATGGCCGACCGTGCGCACGCATCTGGATTTCCAGTTGCACAAACCGCGCGGCTGACACGAGCGCGCCGCATGACGTAGCATCCACGGATGGATTCAACACAACGCCGCAAGGCACCTGGACTCATTTCCTGCATCGCCACGACCGCCATCGCCGGACTCGCCGCCGGCGCACTGTGGTGCCTGCTCGCGCTCAGCGTCACGCACGGCGCAGGATTTCTCATCGTCCCACTCGGTGCAGCGATGGGCTGGTACTTCCACTGGCTGGGATTCCCGGGCAAGCGCGGCGCGATCTGCGCGATCACGGCGGTTTTGATCGCCTTCGTCTACGCGCAATACCTGTTCGCTGCCGTGCGCGTGGCGCAGATGCTCGGCTTTGCCTTGCGCAGCACACTGTTCAAGATGGACTTTGGTCTGGCTTGGCAGGCGGCGTGCACGAATATTGGCGGTTGGGACTTCGTGTGGCTGGCGCTGGCGTGCGCAATCGGCGCATGGCTAGCGATGCGAATTTCCGTCCGCCAATGACGCTTACGTTTTTTTACCCACATCATGGGCGACGAAACAATGACCGTACCGTCTTTTTAACTGACTCACGCGTACCATTTTTGCCGACGAAACGCGTTGCCAAACCGGAGTCGGTATGAAGATCAACCGTTACCCCATCGCTTCAGTCGCCTGCATGGTGGCGGCGTCTGCGTTGGCGCAATCGACGCCGCTGACGCTGAATCTGAATTTGCCTGCAAACAACGCAACCGTCGCGAGTCCGTCACCGGCGCCGACCAAAGTCGCGGACAAATCCGCTCTCGCGGCGATCACGACCACGGCAGCCACGATGCCGGCGTTGCAGAATCCTCCGCCAGCGGGCGCGCAGTACGACGCGAATGCCAACGCCGCCGTGGATGCCGCCGACTCGCGCGCCTCGGCAGCGGGCTGCGACGATGCCGCCTACAGCCAGCCCCAGGTTCACGGGAGCATCGGCATGGGCGTCGTTGCCGGCAACCACGTCAACGGCAACTACCAAACCGGCAGCGTGCGCATGACCAAGTCTTTGGGTAGTTGCGACCATCCAACCGGAATGGTCGGCTTGTCCATCCACGTCGGCCAGGGAAATTTCAACGGCGGCAATAACGGACACCGGCACTGGTAGGCGCGTGTTACGTTCGCTCGCACGCGCTCACCGCACTCCCCGATTCAATGCCCGCCGCCGCCATCCACCGCCTTCAAGCCGGCGATGAGCTTGGTCGCGGCTTCCTGGCCGTCGGCGTAGAGCATGCGGCAGTTGTCCTGATAGAACAGCGCGTTCTCGATGCCGGCGAAACCCGTACCCTTGCCGCGCTTGATCACGATCACCTGTTTGGCCTTGGCGACGTCGAGGATCGGCATGCCGTAGATCGGCGATGACTTGTCGGTCTTGGCGACGGGATTCACCACGTCGTTGGCGCCAATGACGATGGCGACATCGCAATTCGGGAATTCCGGATTGATGTCGTCCATGTCGGCGATGAGATCGTAGGGTACGCCGGCTTCTGCCAGCAGCACGTTCATGTGGCCGGGCATGCGTCCGGCAACCGGATGGATGGCGAACTTCACGTCCTTGTCGCGCTTGATCAGGTTCTGGCTGAGTTCCCAGATCTTGTGCTGGGCCTGCGCCACGGCCATGCCGTAACCGGGCACAATGATGATCTTCTCGGCCATGTACAGCAGCGATGCCGCGTCGTCGGCTTCGATCGGCTTGAGCGAACCGGAGATCTCCTGCGCCGCGCCGCCGCCCGCGCCGAAGTTCGAGAACAGCACGTTGCTGATCGAACGGTTCATGGCCTTGGCCATCAGGCGCGTGAGCAACGTACCGGCCGCACCGACCACGATACCGGCGATGATCAGCGCGATGTTGCCCTGCACATAGCCTTCGAAACCGACGGCCAGACCGGTGAAGGCGTTGTAGAGCGAAATCACCACCGGCATGTCGGCGCCGCCGATCGGCAGCGTCATCAGGATTCCGAACAGCAGCGCTGCGGCGAAGAACAGCACGATGGTCTGCGTCTGCGGGTGCAGCACCACCATCGCGCCGAGCACGACGGCGGCGAGAAAGCACAGTCCGTTGACGGCCTGCTGGCCGGTGAAACGGAAGGTCTTGTCCATCCAGCCCTGCAGCTTGGCGAAGGCGATCAGCGAACCGGTGAACGATACCGAGCCGATCAAGGCGCCGATCACTGCGAGCACGACTTGCGAGGTGTTCGCGTGCGGCTGCATCGGCACGAATTTCGGGGCATTGGCGAGTGCGGCAAAGCCAAGCAGCGCGCTGGCGCCGATGGCCGCGGCCGAGCCGCCGCCCATGCCGTTGTACAGCGCCACCATCTGCGGCATTGCGGTCATCGCCACGCGCTTGCCGCTGTACCAGGCGATGACGGTGCTGATCGCGATGGCGATGAAAATCAGCGCCGCGTTTTCGATCAGCAATCCGTGCTCGCCACCATGATGGAAGAATGTGGCGATCACGGCGACAAGCACGCCGACGCCCGCCCACTGGATGCCGCTGCGCGCGGTCACCGGCGAGGACATGCGCTTGACGCCCATGATGAGCAATACGGCGGCGACGAAGTAGGTCGCCTGAATCAGCAGGGAAACGATCTGCGCGGAGTTCATGCCTTCTTCTCCGGCTTCTTCGATGACTTGAACATCTCGAGCATGCGCTCGGTGACGACGTAGCCACCGGCGGCGTTGCCGGCGCCGAGGAACACGCCGATGAAGCCTATGACCTGTTCGGTCGGCGTGGTCGCTTCGCCCAACGCGACCATCGCGCCGATCAGCACGATGCCATGCACGAAATTCGAGCCGGACATCAGCGGCGTGTGCAGGATCACCGGCACGCGCGAGATGATCTCGTGGCCGGTAAAGGCGGCGAGCATGAAGATGTACAGTGCAAGGAATCCGTCGATCATGACTGCGCTCCTTCAACCAGTGCCTTGGTCGCTTCGTGCTTGATTTCGCCGGCATGCGTGACGCAGGTCTTGGCGATCAGTTCGTCGTCCCAGTCCAGATTCAATGCGCCGTCTTTCAGGCTCAATTCGAGGAAGTTGTACAGGTTCTTCGCATACAACTCGCTGGCGTGAATCGGCGCGGTGGCCGCGAGATTCACCGGGCCAATTACCGCAACGCCATTCGATGAAGTAATCGTCTTACCGGCTTCGGTCAACTCGCAGTTGCCGCCAGTTTCAGCGGCGATATCCACGATCACGCTGCCCGCCTTCATGCCCTCGACCATCGCTTTCGTGATGATGCGCGGCGCCTTGCGGCCCGGCACGGCGGCGGTGGTGACGATGACGTCAACGCCCTTGATATGTTCGGCCAGCGCGGCCTGCTGCTGCGCGCGTTCCTCGGCAGTGAGCTCGCGCGCGTAGCCACCCGTGCCAGCGGCACTGACCCCAAGCTCGACGTACTTCGCGCCGAGTGACTGGATCTGTTCCTTCGTCTCCGGGCGTACGTCGAAGCCTTCGACTTGCGCGCCGAGTCGCCGCGCCGTGGCGATCGCCTGCAAGCCGGCCACGCCCGCGCCGACGATCAACACCTTCGACGGCCGCACCGTGCCGGCTGCGGTGGTCAGCATCGGGAAGAATTTCGGACTCGCCTCGGCGGCGATCAGCACCGCCTTGTAGCCGGCGATATTCGCCTGCGAGGACAACACATCCATCGCCTGCGCGCGCGTCGTGCGCGGCAGCAGTTCCATCGCGAAACTCGTGATCTTGCGGTCGCGCA
>JAFEFD010000080.1 GCA_018240765.1 Pseudomonadota bacterium
GCCGGTTTTGCGGTCAACAGCGTCTTGATCTGCGCGATCTCGCGGCGTACGCGCTTGAAATGGTGCGTCTGCGCCTGGTTGCCCGCGCCCTTTTGCATGCGCAGGTTGAATTGTTCGCGGCGCAGTTCGAGCAACTGCTCGTTGAGGTCCTGCGCGGATTGCTTGCGAAGCTCTTTGAGTTCCATCACAGCACCGTACGATTCACGAATGAAGTCTGCACCGACAGCTTGGCCGCGGCCAGGCGAAACGCCTCGCGCGCTTCGGCTTCGGTCACGCCTTCAATTTCATAGAGCATGCGGCCGGGCTGCACGACGGCGACCCAGAACTCGACATTGCCCTTGCCATTGCCCATGCGGACTTCGATGGGCTTTTTGCTGATCGGCTTGTCCGGATAGACACGGATCCACAGCTTGCCGCCGCGCTTGACGAAGCGCGTCACGCAACGGCGCGCGGCTTCGATCTGGCGCGCGGTCAGATGACCGTGCGTGGTCGCCTTCAGGCCGTACTCGCCGAAGCTGACCTTGTTGGCAACAAAGCTCAGGCCGCGATTGCGCTGCTTCTGGACTTTGCGGAATTTCGTGCGTTTGGGTTGCAGCATGGCTTAGTTCCTTGCTTCACGGCCAGCGCGGGGTTCGCGGTGCTCGCGCTGATCCCGATCGGTTCGATCGCGACGTTCGCGCGAAGGCGGCGCCGACTCGCGTGCTTCTTCTTTGGTTTCCTGGCTGGCGGCGTGCAGGTCGAACACCTCGCCCTTGTACACCCACACCTTGACGCCAATGATTCCGTAGGTCGTCTTGGCCTGGGCGAAGCCGTAATCAATATCGGCGCGCAGGGTATGCAGCGGCACGCGGCCTTCGCGGTACCACTCCGAGCGTGCGATTTCCGCACCATTCAGGCGGCCGCCGACGTTGACCTTGATGCCGAGCGCACCCAGGCGCATCGCATTGCCCACGGCGCGCTTCATCGCGCGGCGGAACATGATGCGGCGCTCGAGCTGCTGGGCGATGGACTCGGCCACGAGCTGTGCGTCCAGTTCAGGCTTGCGCACTTCGCTGACGTTAATGTGCGCCGGAACGCCCATCATCTTGGTCACTTCAAGGCGCAGCTTCTCGATATCCTCGCCCTTCTTGCCGATCACCACGCCCGGACGCGCCGTGTGGATGGTGATGCGCGCAGTCTTGGCCGGACGCTCGATCTGGATGCGCGACACGCCGGCCTGGGCCAGCTTGGCGTGCAGCAGTTCGCGAACCTTCAGGTCGGCAGCCAGGTACTGCGCGTATTCGCGCTTGGTCGCAAACCACTTCGAGTTCCAGTCCTTGGAAATGCCAAGGCGGATGCCGGTTGGATGAACTTTATGACCCATCGTGATTTCCTTAAGAGCCCACGACCACGGTGATGTGGCTGGTACGCTTGATGATTTGCGAGCCGCGACCCTTGGCGCGTGCGTGCATGCGCTTCAGGCGCGGGCCTTCGTCGACCATGATCGTGGCGACTTTCAACTCGTCCACGTCGGCGCCGAGGTTGTTCTCGGCATTGGCGACCGCCGACAGCAGCACCTTCTTGACCAGGTGCGCGGCCTTCTTGTCGCTGAACTTGAGCAGGTCGGCGGCGCGTCCGACCGGCAGACCGCGCACCTGATCGGCGACCAGGCGGGCTTTCTGCGGCGAGATGCGCACGCCACGCAGGATCGCTTTGGCCTGCTGTGCGTTTTCGGTGGCTTTGGCTTGCATCGTATTCACCTGTTACTTCTTTTCCTCGGCGGCTTTCTTGTCCGCCGAGTGGCCCTTGAAGGTGCGCGTGGCGGCGAATTCGCCGAGTTTGTGTCCGACCATGTTCTCGTTGACCAGAACCGGAACGTGCGCCTTGCCGTTGTGCACGGCGATCGTCAGACCCACCATTTCCGGCAGGATCATCGAACGGCGCGACCAGGTCTTGATCGGCTTCTTGCTGTTGCTGGACGCCGCGGCCTCGACCTTCTTGAGCAGATGCAAGTCGATGAACGGGCCCTTTTTCAATGAACGTGCCATGGATTAGCCTCTCCGGTCGCGCACGATGAACTGGGTGGTGCGCTTGTTCTTGCGCGTCTTGTAACCCTTGGACGGCTGGCCCCACGGTGACACTGGATGCGGGTTGCCTTGTCCGGCACGACCCTCGCCACCGCCGTGCGGATGGTCGACCGGGTTCATCGCCGCGCCGCGAACGGTTGGGCGGATGCCGCGCCAGCGCTTCGCGCCGGCCTTGCCGAGCTTGCGCAGGTTGTGTTCGGAATTGCCGACTTCACCGATGGTGGCGCGGCAATCGGCCGGCACCTTGCGCATTTCGCCCGAGCGCAGGCGCAGCGTGGCGTAACCGCCTTCGCGTGCGACCAGCTGCACCGAGGCGCCGGCGCTGCGCGCCATCTGCGCGCCCTTGCCGGGCTTCATTTCGATGCAGTGAATCGTGGAACCGATCGGGATGTTGCGCAGCGGCAGCGTGTTGCCCGCCTTGATCGGCGCGTCGCGTCCGGCCATGAGCTGGTCGCCGATCACCACGCCTTTCGGTGCGATGATGTAGCGGCGCTCGCCATCAACGTAGCACAACAACGCGATGTGCGCGGTGCGGTTCGGATCGTACTCCAGGCGTTCGACGCGGCAGGCGATGCCTTCCTTGTCGCGCTTGAAGTCGATGATGCGGTAGTTCTGCTTCGAACCGCCGCCCTTGTGGCGCGTGGTGATGCGGCCGTAGTGGTTGCGTCCGCCGGTCTTGGCCTGGGCCTCGGTCAGCGGTGCATACGGATCGCCCTTGTACAGCCCCGGCGTCGACACGCGCACCATGGCGCGGCGTCCGGCGGAAGTGGGCTTGACTGTAATCAGTGCCATGGTCTTGATTTCCCGATGGGTACGGCGCGGCGCTTACGGTTTTGCCGTCACGTCGATGGTCTGGCCTTCGGAAAGGCGCACATACGCCTTGCGCCAGCCCTTGCGGGCGCCGACGCGAGAACGGAACGACTTGGTCTTGCTGTGGACATTCACGAGGTTGACCGCAACGACCTTGACGTTGAACATCGCCTCGACCGCGGCCTTGACGTTCGCCTTGTCGGCATCGCCAGCGACTTCGAACACGTACTGGTTGTGCTCGCCCAGGCGCGCGGTTTTTTCCGAAATGTGCGGCGCGCGAATCACGCCGAACAGCTTTTCGTTCTTGACTTGGTCGTTCATGCCAGCCACTCCTCGATCTTCTTGACCGAATCGACGGTCATGACGACGTTGTGTGCGTCGACCAGACTTACCGGATCCATCGCGGCGACATCGACCACCGCGACATGCGGCAGATTGCGCGCGGACAGGAACAGGTTCTGGTCGACGTTTTCGGTAACGATCAGGGTACGGCCGGTGAAGTCCTTGAGCTTGGCGCTCAGGCCCTTGGTGCTGGCCTTGTCCATGCCGAATGCCTCGACCACCCGCAGGCGGCCCTGGCGGTTGAGTTCGGACAGGATCGTCTGGATCGCACCGCGGTACATCTTCTTGTTGACCTTCTGCGCGAAGCTGCGCGGACGCGCGGCAAACGCGCGGCCACCACCGACGAAGATCGGGGCGCGGTAGTCGCCGTGACGCGCGCCGCCGCCTTTCTGCTTCTTGAATTTCTTGGTCGTGCCGGACAGGTCCGAACGCGACTTCTGTGCCTTGGTGCCGGCGCGGCCCGCATTGCGGTAGGCAACGACGACCTGATGCACCAGGCCTTCGGAGAATTCACGGCCGAAGATCGCGTCGGAAACCGACAAACCCTTCTTCGCACCGACGATTTGCAATTCCATGATGTTGCTCCTTACGCCTTGGACGCCGGACTGATCACGACGTTGCCACCCGGCGCGCCGGGCACGGAGCCCTTGACCGCGATCAGGTGACGCTCGGCGTCGATCTGCACGACTTCCAGATTCATCATCGACTGACGCGTCGCGCCCATGTGGCCCGACATCTTCTTGCCCGGGAACACGCGACCCGGCGTCTGGCGCTGGCCGATCGAGCCCGGCGCGCGGTGCGACAGCGAGTTGCCGTGCGTCGCATCGCCCATGGTGAAGTTCCAGCGCTTGATCGTGCCCTGGAAGCCCTTGCCCTTGCTGAC
>JAFEFD010000081.1 GCA_018240765.1 Pseudomonadota bacterium
GCCTCGATCGCCTATGACGGCAAGCATATCGCTATGGTGCAGGGCAACGGAAATGTGTATCGTATTGCGGTTCTGGACAAGACCACGGGCGACTCGAAGCCGATTTCGGTCGGCAATCTTGACGACCATCCGAGCTACGCCCCGAACGGAAGCATGCTGCTGTACACCGCCACCGAAGGTTCCCGCGACGTGCTCTACGCGGTTTCGGCCAATGGCCGGGTAAGGCAGCGCCTGGTACTGGCGGACGGAGACGTGCGCGAACCGTCATGGTCCCCTTATCGCCAGCGTGGGCAGTGATTCCGCCTGACGGCGGATAGTTGTTATCCATATCAACATCGATAGAGGACAAAAAAATGAAACTCCCGATTCGTGTCATTCTGACGGCTGTCGTCGCCAGCGCCGCGCTTGTGGCCTGCGCCGGCAAGAACACCAAACCCCCCGCGGCCGAGGCAGTCGCGCCGTCCGCCGCCGCGCAGCCGGAAAACAACGGTGGCAAGTACACCGTCGAAAGCCTGGACACCGATTCCTGCCTGCGCCAGCGCGTGGTCTACTTCGATTTCGACAAGAGCGAGATCAAGCCGGAATTCCAGGCCCAGATCGCCTGCCATGCCGCCTACCTGCGCCAGTTCCCGGGTGCGCGCGTGACGCTCGAGGGCAACACCGACGAGCGCGGCACGCGTGAGTACAACCTTGGCCTCGGCGAGCGCCGCGGCAATGCGGTCGACAGCGCCCTTGCCGCTGCCGGCGCTGCTTCCAGCCAGCTCAATGTGGTCAGCTACGGCGAAGAGCGCCCGGTGTGCAAGGAGCACAACGAAGGTTGCTGGCACAAGAACCGTCGCGTCGAAATCGTCTACACGGCGAAGCAATAAGACCCGCGAGGGTTTGAAACCGGGAGCCGATCGGATGAAAATGCCGATCGGCTCTTTGTCTTTTTGAATCTGGAAATTCCGATGCGCATGCCCAATCTTCTGCTTGCACTCGTCGCCGTTTTGTTTGCGGTTCTTGCGTTGCCCGCGCACGCGCAACGCCTGAGTCTGGCCGAACGCGTGGCCAAGCTCGAATCCGAACAGGGCCAGGGCGGCGCGCAGGCCAACATCCAGCTGGTCAACCAGATCAACGCCTTGCAGTCCCAGTTGCAGAACCAGCAGGGACAGATCGAGGAATTGCGCCATCAGCTGGATGAGTTGAAGAGCCACGGCAAGGACCAGTACATCGATCTGGATTCGCGCATCGGCCGCCTGGAAGGCCGCAATCCGGCCGCGGTTCCTGCGCCGGCTGCCGGCGCCAATGCGAACGGTACGACGATGCAGGACGTGCAGCTCGGCAATCCGCAGGCCGCGCAGGCGCCAGCGTCCGCTGCGTCCCCTGCCACCGCACCCGAACAGATTCCGCAGCCGACCGGCCAGGCGGCGATGCCGGTCGATGCAGGCGCGCCAGCCGCGCCTGCCGTCGCGCAGGATCCGAAGACCGCCTACGACACCGCATTCGGCGCGCTCAAGGACGGACGCTACGCCGAATCGGCACGCCTGTTCCAGCAATTCATCACCCAGTTTCCGAACGACGAGTTGACCCCGAACGCCTACTACTGGCTCGGCGAGAGCTATTACGTCACCCAGAATTACCCGGTGTCGCTGGATACCTTCCACAAGCTGCTCGCGCAATTCCCGAACAGCCAGAAGGCGCCCGATGCACTGCTCAAGGTCGGCTATTGCCAGTACGAGATGAAGCAGTGGGACCAGGCGCAGGCCACGCTGAACCAGGTCATCGCGCAGTATCCCAACACCACCGTCTCGAATCTTGCGCAGGGGCGCTTGCGGGCTCTCAAGATCGAAGCCCAGCGTTAACCGCGATGTCGGAAACCGATCCGTCGGGACGGCTGCGCGTCACCGAGATTTTCCATTCCCTGCAAGGCGAGGCGCGCGACGCGGGCCGGCCGACGGTATTCGTGCGCCTGACCGGCTGTCCGCTGCGCTGCGTATGGTGCGACACCGAATACGCGTTCCAGGGCGGTCAATGGCACGCGATCGACGCCATTGTGGAAGAAGTCGCCAGGTATAAAACGAAGCACGTTTGCGTCACTGGCGGCGAGCCGCTCGCGCAGAAGCGTTGCATCGACCTGCTCGCGCGGTTGTGTGACGCAGGTTACACGGTGTCGCTGGAAACCTCCGGCGCGCTTGACGTGAGCGATGTCGACGCGCGCGTAAGCCGCGTCATGGACCTGAAGGCGCCCGGCTCCGGCGAATCCGCACGCAACCTGTGGAGCAACCTCGACGCGCTGACGGCGCACGACCAGATCAAGTTCGTGCTCGCCGACCGCGCCGATTACGATTGGGCCTGTGGGGTTTTGCGCGAACGTGAACTTGCGCAGCGCTGCGAAATCCTGTTTTCACCGGTTTGGAGCAAGCTCGCGCCGCGCGATCTTGCGCAATGGATCCTCGCCGACCGCCTGCCGGTGCGCATGCAGGTGCAGTTGCACAAGATCCTGTGGGGTGAGGAGAAAGGCCGGTGAAGCGCGCCGTCGTCCTCGTTTCCGGCGGCATGGATTCGGCGGTGACGCTGGCGCTCGCGCGCGAGCAGGGATTTGCGTGCCACGCGTTGAGCGTCGACTACGGGCAGCGCCACGCGTCCGAGTTGCAAGCCGCCGAGCGCGTTGCCGCCGTGCTCGGTGCGGTCGAACACAAGACCGTGCACGTGGACCTGCGCAGCATCGGCGGATCGGCGCTGACCGCCGACATCGCCGTGCCCGAGCAAGGCGGGGCGGGCATTCCCGTCACCTACGTGCCGGCGCGCAACACCATCATGCTGTCGGTGGCGCTGGGCTGGGCGGAAGTACTCGGCGCGCAGGACATTTTCTGCGGCGTCAACGCAGTCGACTATTCCGGGTATCCGGATTGCCGGCCGGAATTCATCGCCGCGTTCGAGCAGCTCGCGAACCTCGCCACCAAGGCCGGCGTGGAAGGA
>JAFEFD010000082.1 GCA_018240765.1 Pseudomonadota bacterium
AACGAAGGCGTGCGCAACGAGACCGACTACCTGCAGGCGGCGGCGATCGCCGAACGCGTTTTCCGCGCGAATCCCGATAACCCCGGAGCGGCGCATTACTGGATCCACGGCATGGACGATCCCGCGCATGCCAGCGGCGCGCTGGAAGCGGCGCGCGCCTTGTCGAAGATCGCCCCGGATGCCGGCCATGCCCAGCACATGACCTCGCACATCTTCATCGCGCTGGGGATGTGGGACGACCTGGTCACGGCCAACATCAATGCGATGCGCGTGGTCAATGCGCAGGCGCGCAGCGCGGGCAAGCCCGAAGTCGAATGCGGGCATTACGACGAGTGGCTGGAGTACGGCTATTTCCAGCAGGGCCGCTATCGCGAGGCGCAACGCGCGCTCGTTGCCTGCGCCAAAACGCTTCCGCCGGCGATCGCGTGGGCGAAGCAAAACACGCAGACGTTGCAGGCTGAGCACTCATCGCCTGAGCAGGTGGCCAAGCACCTGCGCGGCTCGCTGATGACCATGCGCGGCACCGCGCTGGTCGAATCGCGCGATTGGAACGGCGCTGCGGCGGCACTCGCCGTGAATGTCGCCGATCTCGGCGCAGAAGCGGCATGGAACGATTTTGCCGTCGGTTTCGCTGCCGCCGAGCGTGGCGATATCGCGCGGGCGCAGCGCGCATCCGGCGCGCTGCACGCGTGGCGCGAGAAGACGACCGTTTCGGAATCCGATCCGCAGTTGCCGGGATACCTTGCGGTCATGGACGACGGCTTGCGCGGCATCGTGTTGATCCGCCAGCAGCACGTTGACGATGGCCTGGCGGCGATTCGCGCCGCCGCGCAGCGTTACGATTCGATGGCCTTCGATTTCGGGCCGCCGGTGCCGCTCAAGCCACCGCACGAGCTGCTCGGCGAACAGTTGCTGCAGGCGGACAGGCCCGCGCAGGCCATCATCGCGTTCGAGGCCGCGCTGAAGACGGCGCCGAATCGCAGCTTGTCCCTGCTTGGGCTCGCGCGTGCGCAGGCTGCCACGCACGACGCTGCTTCCGCGGCGACGTATCGCAAACTCCTGGCCAACTGGCATGCAGCCGATGCCGACCTGCCGGACATGGTGGAAGTGAAGGCGAGGGCAGGGTCCGAGGATGCCGCTGCATCCGCGAAGCCATCATTGTAGGAACGTGTTACTCCCGGATCGGCTAAAATAGCGGCTTTGCCGGAGGCCGCATGAGTCAAGCATCCGCTGGTACACGCTTTCGTTCTGCACTCGCCGCCGAGTCGCCCTTGCAGGTCGTCGGCACCATTACCGCGTATGCCGGCCTCATGGCCAAGCGCGTCGGCTATCGTGCGCTGTATCTGTCCGGCGGCGGCGTCGCCGCGAATTCCCTGGGCATGCCGGATCTCGGCATTTCGACCATGGAGGACGTACTCACCGACGCGCGCCGCATCGTCGAGGCCACGCAACTGCCGCTGCTGGTGGACATCGACACCGGCTGGGGCGGAGCCTTCAACATCGGCCGCACGATCCGCAATTTCGAGCGCATCGGCGTCGCCGCCGTGCATATGGAAGATCAAGTCGGACAGAAGCGCTGCGGCCATCGTCCCGGCAAGGAAGTGGTGCCGAAAGAGGAAATGGTCGATCGCGTGAAAGCCGCGGTGGATGCCAAAACCGACCGCGACTTCGTGCTGATGGCGCGCACCGACGCCGCGGCGGTCGAAGGCATCGACCGCGCGATCGAGCGCGCAGTGGCCTACGTCGAAGCCGGCGCCGACATGATCTTTCCCGAGGCGATGAAGACGCTGGACGACTACCGCCGATTCAAGGCGGCGGTGAAGGTGCCGATCCTCGCGAATCTCACCGAATTCGGTTCGACGCCGTTCTTCACCACGGGCGAGTTGAAATCCGCGAACGTGGATATCGCGCTGTACTGCTGCGGTGCCTATCGCGCGATGAACAAAGCCGCGCTGAATTTCTACGAGGTCACGCGCCGCGAAGGCACGCAGAAGTCCGTGGTGCCGGCGATGCAGACGCGCGAGGAACTCTACGA
>JAFEFD010000083.1 GCA_018240765.1 Pseudomonadota bacterium
CCGATCGCGAATCCGCGCTGGCGCTCGCCGCGGCACTCGCGCGCGGCAGCATGCATCCGATCGCACAGGCGCTCGCTCGCGCTGCGCGCGACGCGTCGGTAAAAACCGCCACCGAGGTGCGCACACATGCCGGCTCCGGAATCGAAGGCCTTGTCGATGGTCGCCATTTGCGCCTGGGCCAGCGCGCGTTTGCCCTTGACCACGACGCAAACGATGCCGACGACGATGCCGTGATCCTGGCCGAAGACGGCGGCGTCGTCGCCGTGTTCCGCCTGCGCGAACGCGTGCGTGCCGGCGCGCGCGAGGCGCTGGACGCCCTGCGCGCCGATGGCGTGACGGTGGAACTGGCCAGCGGCGATGCGCAAGCGAGAGTCGCCGCGGTCGCGCAGCGACTCGGCATCGACACCTGGCATGCGCGCATGAGTCCGGCCGGCAAACTCGAACGCCTGCGAACGTTGCGCGCGGGCGGTGCGCGCGTCATCGCAGTCGGCGACGGCATCAACGATGCACCCGTGCTGGCCGGCGCGGATGTCGCGGTGGCACTGGCGTCGGGCGCCGAGCTTGCCCAGGCCGCCGGCGACATCGTGCTCGACGGCGCGCGCCTGCCGATGCTGGCGCAGGCGCGCGCGATCGCGCGTGAGACGCTCGCCGTGCTGCGCCAGAACCAGCGCTGGGCGCTCGTCTACAATCTCGCCGTGGTGCCATTCGGCGCGCTCGGTTTCGTGCCGCCGTGGCTTGCCGCGATCGGAATGTCGATGAGTTCGCTCGTGGTGATCCTGAATGCGCTGCGCATCGGCCGGCGTGTTCACGAATCCGCGCAAATATCCGCATCCACGCCAATGCGCACGGCGCCATGAATATCCTCGTCATCATGATTCCGCTGTCGATCCTTCTGCTGATCGGTGCCGGCATCGCGTTCTTCTGGGCGGTGGAACACGACCAGTTCGACGATATGGACACGCCAAAACTGCTGCCTCTGCTCGACGATCCGTCGCCAAAATCGACCGAGGCGAAGCACGACGATTCGAAGGACACGCCGGCGTGAGCGATTCACTCACGCTGTTCGCCGCGCTGCTGCTCGGCCTCGCCGCGAGCGGACATTGCCTGGTGATGTGCGGCGGCATTTCCGCCGCGCTCGGCATCGCCACCGCCAAGCGCGCGGATGGACGCCCGCGTCCGATACTGCTGATCGGCTATCAGATCGGTCGTGCCACGTCCTACGCACTGGCCGGATTGCTGCTCGGCGGCGCGCTCGGCGCGCTGATCGGCGTGCTCGACATCGAATCGGTACGGCGCGCGCTGCGCGTGCTCGCAGCCGCAGCGTTGTTGCTCGGCGCGCTGGTCGCATTCGGGCGCGTGCGCGATCCCGGCTTCGGCATCGGCCATGAATTATGGCAACGCATCGCCCCGCTCGGACGGCGCCTGCTGCCGGTGACGAGCCTGCCACGCGCGCTTGCCTTCGGCATGATCTGGGGCTGGATGCCGTGTGGATTCGTCTACACCGTACTCATCATTGCCGCACTGCAAGGCGATGCGTTGCATGGAGCGATGACGATGGCTGCGTTCGGCCTCGGCACGCTGCCATCGATGACGCTCGCAGCGTTTGGCGCGCAGCGTTTCGCGGGATTCAGCGCCAGGCCCGCCGCACGGCGCATCGCCGGATTTGCCTTGCTCGCCAGCGCGGCGCTCACACTGGCCGGACCGTGGCTTCCGCATGCGACTTGGCTGCACGCATGCCTTCCTTTCGCGTGTCGAGCGCCGTAACGCGCACGACTGCTATCCTTGACGGATTCCCTCACGAAGTCGCGACATGGATTTGCTCGACCTGCTTGATTCCCGCCGTTCCACACCCGCGCGCCAGCTTGGTGAACCAGGGCCGATGCCTGCGCAACTCGAACGCTTGCTGACAGCCGCGATCCGTGTGCCCGATCACGGCAAGCTCGCGCCGTGGCGATTGCTGACGATTACCGGCGAGACGCGCGCAGCGCTCGGCGAGAAGCTCGCACGGATCCATCAGCGCATTGAACCGGATATCGCACCCGCGCTGCTGGCGAAGGATCGGGAGCGTTTCACGTTCGCGCCGCTCATCATAACCGTAATCGCGCGCATCGATGAACACCATCCCAAGATTCCCGCACAGGAGCAATTGTTGTCCGCAGGTTGCGTCGCATATAACCTTTTGCTTGGCGCGCAGGCGCTCGGCTTCGGTGCGCAATGGCTGACCGGCTGGGCCGCCTACGATGCCGATGCCGCCGCGCTGTTCGGGCTCGCA
>JAFEFD010000084.1 GCA_018240765.1 Pseudomonadota bacterium
CTCCATCACGTTCTTGACCGACAGTTCCACGTCGTTGAACGCCAGATGGTTCTGGCGCATGGCCAAGGCTTCAATCAACTCGGACTTCGTCATGCGGACCTCTGGCTTCGACTGACGCTCGCGCTTCCCCACTACTCCCGTCGAAGCCCCGCTCGCGCGGGGCTTCGTGGAAGCAAAAACGGCATTACTCGGACTTGTTCATCTGCTCCTTGAGCAAGGCGCCGAGCTTGGTCGTGCCGCCGGAGGTCGACTGGTATTCCTCCAGCGCCTGCTGCATCTCGTCGTCGTCCTTGGCACGGATCGACAACTGCAACACGCGGCCCTTGCGGTCCATGCCGGTGTACTTGGCTTCGACGCTGTCGCCGACCTTGAAGTGCGCAGTGGCATCATCCACGCGATCCTTGGAAATGTCGCGCGCGGACAGATAGCCTTCCACGCCCTCGCCCAGGTCGACCGTCGCGCCCTTGGCGTCGACTTCCTTGACCGTGCCGTTGACGATGGTGCCGCGCGGATGCGCCGCCATGAACTGGCCAAACGGATCCTGCTCGAGCTGCTTGATGCCGAGGCTGATGCGCTCGCGCTCCGGATCGACCGCCAACACCACGGCTTCGACCTCGTCGCCCTTCTTGTACTTGCGCACCAGTTCCTCGCCCGTGCTCTGCCAGGAAATGTCGGACAGGTGCACGAGACCGTCGATGCCGCCATCGAGGCCAACGAAGATGCCGAAATCGGTGATCGACTTGATCTGGCCGGACACCTTGTCGTTCTTCTTGTGGATCGCGGCGAAGGATTCCCACGGATTCGCGCGGGTCTGCTTGATGCCCAGCGAAATGCGGCGGCGCTCTTCGTCCACGTCCAGGACCATGACTTCGACTTCGTCGCCGACCTGCACCATCTTGGCCGGATTGACGTTCTTGTTGGTCCAGTCCATTTCGGAGACGTGTACCAGGCCTTCGACGCCCGGTTCCAGTTCCACGAAGCAGCCGTAATCGGTGACGTTGGAAATCTTCCCGAACAGGCGCGTACCGGTCGGATAGCGGCGCGCGATGGCGACCCACGGATCCTCGCCGAGCTGCTTCAAGCCCAGCGACACGCGATTGCGTTCGCGGTCGAACTTGAGCACGCGCACTTCGAGCTCGTCGCCCACATTGACGACTTCGGACGGATGACGCACGCGCTTCCACGCCATGTCGGTGATGTGGAGCAGGCCGTCGATGCCGCCCAGGTCCACGAACGCGCCGTAATCGGTGAGGTTCTTGACCACGCCCTTGACGACCGCGCCTTCCTGCAGGCGCTCGAGCAGCTGCTCGCGCTCCTCGGAATGCTCGGACTCGACCACGGCGCGACGCGAAACCACCACGTTGTTGCGCTTGCGATCGAGCTTGATGATCTTGAATTCGAGTTCCTTGCCCTCGAGGAAAACCGGATCGCGCACCGGGCGCACATCCACGAGCGAACCCGGCAAAAAGGCGCGCACGTCCTTGATGTCGACGGTGAAGCCGCCCTTGACCTTGCCGGAAATCTTGCCGGTCACGGTGGCATTGGCGGTCTGCGCTTCTTCCAGCTCGTCCCACACCAGCGAGCGCTTGGCCTTCTCGCGCGAGAGCACGGTTTCGCCGAAACCATTCTCGATCGAATCCAGAGCCACCTTAACTTGATCGCCAACCCCGACGTCGATCTCGCCGGCGTCGTTGCGGAATTGCTCGATCGGCACGATGCCTTCGGACTTGAGTCCCGCGTTGATGACGACGACGTCATTGCGGACCTCGACGACAGTACCGGTGACGATGGCGCCCGGCTTCAATTTGTTGAGCGTCTGGCTCTGTTCAAACAGTTCGGCAAAACTTTCGGTCATGTTGAATTCCAATGGATATCAAGATCGCGATCCAGATTTTTGATTTTGCTGGATTTTTGACCCACCCGTTGAGGCACTTTCGTGCCGTTGCTGTTCCCTGCCGCGAACGGCAGGACCTGTGGAACGGCTTGCGCCATTCCGAAATCGTTCCCTTTGGCTTGGCGCTCAACGCGCCAGTTGCAATACCGCAGCGACCACGGCGTCGATCGACATTCCGGTCGAATCGATGACCGTTGCATCGCCAGCCGGCTTGAGCGGTGCGACGGCACGCCCCGCATCACGCACGTCGCGCGCCTGAATCTCGCGCAAAAGGGCGGCAAGTGTAACGCCCAATCCCTTTTCTTTCAACTGCTTATAACGCCGTTTC
>JAFEFD010000085.1 GCA_018240765.1 Pseudomonadota bacterium
CTGCAGGCAGTATTCGAAGAACGCGATGCCCCAGCTCGCGGCGATGACCAGCCAGAGCGGGCGGTTGGTGAATTTCAGGTGTCCGTACCAGGCGAAGGTCATGAACACGTTGGAGCCGATCAGCAGCGCGATCGGGGCGAGGTAGTCGAGCAGGCGCGGATTCATGTCAGACCGTGTCCTTGTCGATGAAGCGCGATTCGTAGAGCAGGCTCTCGACGCGTTGCTCCTGTCCTGGCGCGAATTCCAGACCGATATCCTCGGCGCCATTGCGCGCGATGCGCGCGTCGAGACCGATTACGGTTTCCTGGTCGAAGATGAAGAACACGCGGCACTGCGCGGGCGCGTCGGCTGGCCAGTTCTTTGGCCGCGCGATGCAGGCGCCGCCCTGCGACAGGTCCCTGACGTCGGAAAGGAATCCTTCGCCGTTGCACACGGCAAGCGCCGCGGAATAAATGGCCAGGCGCGGGTGGCGGCGTTTTTCGGCGTAGGACATGCGATTACCCTGTGCGCGCAACACGACTACGATAGTCGCCCGGCGCCGCAAGGCGCAAGCGCGTGGTAGATTCGGACGGGGATCGAGGCTAGCGCATGGGGTGCACGATGAACGTGAACGGGCGCACGCTGCGCCGGCTACCACTGGCCGTTGCGCTGGTGATTGCCGGCCTGGCGCAAGCCGAACCGCTCAGCGTGCCCATGCCGGCGGCGTGGAAGCCGGGCGACGGTCGCGGCGTGGCCGCGCTGTTCGCCGCGCTGGATGCACGCTCACGGTCGCATTCAACCGCGCACGCCGCCGCGACCTTGCCGGTGACCAGCTGTGCCGACGACGGCAGCAGCGGGACGTTGCGATCCATCGTCTCGTTGGCGGGCGATGGCGATACGGTGGATGCATCGGCCCTGACCTGCACTGCAATTGCGCTCACGCAAGGAGCGATCGCGGTTTATCAGGACGATCTGGCCATTGCCGGGCCGGGTGCAAGCGCGCTGGCCATCGATGGCGCAAATGCGGATCGGGTCTTTGCCCACTACGGCCACGGCACCCTCACCTTGCAGGGCGTTACCGTGCGCAATGGCTTCACCCGCGTCACCGGCTACCACGTCACTGGCGGCGCCTGCATCATTTCCAATGGCTATGTATCGATCGAACGCAGCGCCGTGACCGGTTGCGTGGCCGAGGGCGAAGGCGCCTACGGCGGCGGCATCACCGCGCGCGGAGTGGGGATCTATTCCAGCACGCTGTCCGGCAATATCGCGCGCGGTTCGCACGCGAACACTTTCACGGCGGCCTATGGCGGCGGCGCGATGGCTTATCGCGGTTACGCGACCATCATTGGCAGCATGATCACCGGCAACCGCGCCACGCATACGCTTACCGACACGCATGGCAGCTATTGCACCGGTGGCGGGATTTTTTCCGACGGCGGCGGCTATCTGTATGGCTCGACGTTGAGCGGAAATTATTCGTACGGCACCGGCGGCGGCCTGGCCACGCATGGGCCGTTCGACATCGCCAACAGCACGTTCGCAAACAACGCCGCGCGCTTCAAGACCGGCGGCGGCGTGTTCGCGCGCGTGTTCTACCCGATGCGCATCGACAACAGCACGATCGCCTCGAATACCTCCGGCCGGCCCGGTGCCGGCATCTATCTGGCCGGCATCGCCAATGCACTGACCTTGCGAAGCAGTATCGTCGCGACAAATTTGACGGCAGGCGCCCACGACGACATTGCCGCAATGACCCCGTTCACGATCAGTGGTTCGAACAATCTCGTCATTGCGGCTGCGGCCAACGTGATCTTGCCTGCAGGAACGATCCATGCGGATCCGATGCTGGCGCCGCTGGCGAACAACGGTGGGCCGACGCGGACCATGGCGCTGCAGATCGGCAGTTCCGCCGTGGATGCGGGCAGCAATCCGTTGCGTCTCGCCAGCGATCAACGCGGTGCGGGATTTGCGCGCGTGCTCGGCGCGGCCGCGGATATCGGTGCTTTTGAAGGCACGCTCGCCCCGGCGCCCGTGCTGCCGGTGCCGTTATTGCCGGGATGGCTCGCCGTTTTGCTGACCGGCCTGCTTGGCTCCGGCGCATGGCGAACCTTGCGTCGGCGCAGGGCATCGGCTATTTTTGTGGGATAGTTCACGAAACAGGGGTGGGATCATGCAGGCGAATCGCGGAATTTCCGTCAAGCCGCTGGCGGCGGCGTTGACCATCGCATTGGGCGTCGCGGGTACAGGCGCCAGCGCCGGAACCCCTTCCAATTTCACCTTCGCCGCACAGATGCAGGCATTCAAGAATGCCGTGGCGCAAGCCAGGCTGGACTACGCCAAGAACCCGCAGCAGTTCAGGTTATTCCAGAAAGCGCCGTCGCACTCGGTAACATTCGCAAAGCGCCACAAGCAGAAGATCGCAGCTCCTGTAGCGACGGTTGCGGTCACCAGTTGCGTCGATAACGCGAGCAGCGCGACGACGGCCGGAACGCTGCGCTACGCGGTGATCAATGCCGCCAATGGCGACACGATCGACTTGTCCGCCTGCAATGGCAGCACGATTACCTTGACCCAGGGTGCGCTGCCGGTCGGTGTGGACGACCTGTCGATCAGCGCCGGTGCGGGAAATCGCGTCACCATCGACGGTAATGCCGCCGACCGCGTTTTCTACCTCACCGGTCCGGGGACTGGCTCGAACAACGTACTGGCCCTGAGCTATCTCACCATACGCAACGGCACGGCGCCGCTGATCACGAGCGGTAGTCCTCCGAGCAGTAGTGTTGCCGCGGGCGGCTGCATCCTGTCGATGAAGGATGGCATCGCCCTGTACAACTCGACGGTGACCGGATGTCGCGCGGTAAATGCGAATGGAATTGCCGAAGGCGGCGGCATCCTGGCCTACGGCGGTTTGTACATGTACGCCAGCTCGATCTCGAACAACGTGGTCAGTTCGGGGAAAACCGGAACCGGTACGAGCAAATACGGCGCGGTCGGCGGCGGCGCGATCACGCAGGGGCCGGCATATCTGTATTCCTCCAGCCACA
>JAFEFD010000086.1 GCA_018240765.1 Pseudomonadota bacterium
CGGCGCAGCATAACGCCGATCGCGCATTCGGACAATGCGCGAATGCTAGGCAACGTGGCGGCGATTCTTCGGCAGATGGTGGACGAGGAACTCCATCTGGTCGGCGAGGATGTTGCGGTTGGACAGGATCAGGTGCTCGACCCAGCTCGGCCGGTAAGGCACGGCGAGCAATGGCATGCCGGCTTGCTGCGGCGTGTGCGCGCCTTTGTGCACGTTGCACGAAATGCAGGCGCTGACGACGTTTTCCCATACGTCGAGGCCGCCCCTGGACAAAGGCACGACGTGATCGCGCGTCAGCTCGCCGCGCGAGAAATGCTCGCCGCAGTACAGGCACAGCATGCGGTCGCGCGCGAACAATGCGGCATTGGTCAGCGCCGGCGCAGGATCGACAAGGCTCGACTTCGCGTGACCGCGGCTGGCAACGATGGGGTGCAGGTCGATGACGCTTTGCAGTCCGCTGTCACGGTTGGTGCCACCGTGCACGGTCAGGCACGCATCGCCCAGCGTCCAGGCCACGGCGTCGCGCACGTACAGGCATACCGCGTCCTGCCAACTCATCCAGTCCAGGATGCGTCCGCTGGAATCCAGCGACAGGACGCGGGTGCTATGGATGTCGTTGCTGGGTCTGACTTCCGCCAGCATGGGCTCCTCCGTCAAGGGTGAGAACACTGTCGGCTTTGCAGCATAGACTCAAGCAGCGCAAAAAACTACAGCGGCTGCATTGCGCGGCCGTTGCGATAAGACGATGCAAATCCGGTTCGGGCTACTGCCCGGTCGGAACCGAGAGCATCTGGATGGCTTCGTTGCTGCGCGCGAACGAGGTGCCGTCGCCATTGGCGAGATTGAAAGTCACCGTACCGGTTGGTCGTTGTCCCGCCACGATGGCGTTCAAATTCAGGGTCATGCTGCCGATGGATGAACCAGGATGCAGCCCGCCTGTCGGCGGCGCGCAAGTGCGGCAATAGCCATTGGCGATCTTGTACACGGGCAAGGTTGCGCTGCCGCCCGTCAGCGTGGCGGATGCAGTAGCCCATGTGGGCTGATTACCAGAACCCGGGTAGTAGAGATAGACGATGACGGACGGCGACGCGCTGCCCGTGTTTACATCGAGCAATTCGAAGCCCCAACCAGAATCTGTCGGCGCATACCAGTGGCCGTTGTAATCCGGGGTTGCGTGCGCGGCCAGCGCGACGATGGGCTGCATGCACCACGACTTGTTCTGGTCGTTGGCAGGATTGCTTGTATCGGTGCCTATCACCCAATACATGACTGCCAGTTGCGATGCTTGGCTGCGATCGACGTTGCGGCAAACCGGGGAATTCGCGGCCTGATTGAAGTCGACCACGACACTGCCGTAGTAACCCGCATCGGCCGAAACATTGAGTTGCCCGGGCGCATTCGAAGCATATCTCACACGCAACAGGCTGCTGCCGTTGGCGGTCTGGATGAATGGCAGGAACATCCCATCGACGATGCGACCGGCGCCCTGGTACCACTCCGGGACGCCGCCGGAATCGTAGGTATAGAACGTCAGCACGTAGATGTCACCGTTGACCGCATCGTGCGCCAGCAACTGGAAATCGAAGCCGTGGCCGGAATGCGAAACGTCGTACCAGTTGCTCGGAATCGGCTGGCCCCAGGTTGGCATCGCTGATGTGGCATTCGACCAGCCGATCGGCGCGAGCATGGGCACGGCCAGGCCCATGGAACGCAGGTTCTGGTTCGAGTAGTACGCATTCATCATGTCGCCGCTCTGCACCGTGTGCGACAGCGTCGAGCCGTTCTGCATCGCGCACGTCGTGGTCTTGCTCTCGTCGCAGGGCGCGTACAGGCTGGGGAAATTCGCCGGCGCCGGTTGCGCGGAATGGATGTTGACCGCGGAACTATCGGCCACGGCATCGGACCAGCGGATGCCGGTGAAGATGCCGGGGTTATAGGTGCCGGTGAAAACCGGGCCGCTGACCATCGCTGCTGCGCGCGCCGCATCGTTGGCGCCATTGATTTCGTAGCCGGTGAACGGCGTGTAGGTGCTGCCGTTCACGATGGCAACGGAATTGTCGAAAATGTCGTCGAATGGGCCGTCAGTCAGATTGGCGTAGTCGATGGACGCCGTATTGTTCACGGTATCGACCGTAAGTCCGGCCTTGGCACCGAGCGGACCCTGGGTCGAATCGGTGTTGACCAATCCGAGAAAGCCCAGGCCATGGGTCATCTCGTGCATGGCGATGCTGATGAAATCGACGTCCGTTGCGGGTTTCAAGGCCGGGTCGAATCCGAGGTAGAAATTCTCGCCCTTGAGCACGCTGGGCGTGCCGATATCCATGTTGAACGTGGCGGCGATCTCGTCGTTGCTCTTGGTGTCGCAGGGGCCGCCGGCGAATCCGCACAGGCTGGAACCGTTCAGGCGCGTGGCCGCGGTGGACGGATACCAGGTGTACTTGCGCGGCAGCGCCGGCGACGGAAATTGCGGTTCGTCGTAAAAGAACGAAGTCGCGCCGGCGTGGGCGAGCGTGGCGGACTTGTCGGTGCCGCCGAGGTGCGCTCCGCAGGCCTGCACCGTCACCGTGGTCTGGATGCCGAGCTGCGTGACGAGTTCCTGGGTAGCCTGGGCGAGTGCGTTCTTGCGCTGCTGGCCCAGGGTCGTGCCGTTGTTGCCGCCGATCGGTGTGGCGGCCGTGGTGTCGGTCCAGAAACTGATGTCGCAGTTCTTGGTGAGGTCGCCTTTCGGATCGGTATATGAGCTGTTGAAATCCAGCACGATATTGCCGACCGGCACGACCGAAGAATACGTCGCGGTCAGCGTGCCATTCGCGGTTGAGCCGATGCCCGAACTGGCGCCGTTGATCAGGGCGATGTACCAGCGCCCGGCCTGCAGTGGGACCTTGTCCGAAGGCAGGATCAGCACGGATTCGTTCGATGTGGAACTGATCGAATGGTACTGGCCGTAGCGGTTGAGCAGGTCGTAGCTGACGGTTGGGTAGCTGACGCTCGTGTTCTGCACGGGAAACGGCGAACCGTAACGCACGAACAGGTCCACGTCGCCGCCGGTGGCATTGAGGCTGACCTTGAGTTGCTGCGCACCGGCCGGCACGTCGATGTAGTAGTTCGAAAGATAATTGCCTGCGAGTAGTTGCGGCAAGGGTGTGGCATTTCCCGTTTGCAGGCCGGTATCGGCCCATGCGCTGGATGAAATGGCCAGCGCGGCTGCCAATATGACAAGACGATGCATCATTGCTGCACCTGCGCGTCAGGCGCGACGGATCGATCCGTCGGCAGTGCGATTTTCGCGCGCGGGTTCGGTTCCTGGTCGCATTGCATGCGCAGGCTGCCATCGGGCTGGCGCACCAGGCGCGTCACGCTGATGGTCGGCGGCGGCAGGCGCAATTTGTCGGCGGGTTTGAATTCCGATGCGGCGCCGGTTTTTGC
>JAFEFD010000087.1 GCA_018240765.1 Pseudomonadota bacterium
AGCCCGAACTCGTGCCGATGCTGCAGGGCAAGATGTTCCTGCTGGTCGGCCTGATCGACGCGATTCCGATCATCGGCGTGGGTATCGCGCTGTACCTGATCTTCGTCGATCCGTTCTCCGGCAAGTTGCTGGCGAGCGCGGCAGGCGCGGCGCACTAATCATTCCGATTCCGTCACGAGGAAACTCCCGTGAGCATCAATGCAACACTCATCGCCCAGATCATCGTCTTCGGGATCCTGATCTGGTTCACGATGAAGTTCCTGTGGCCGCCGATTTCCGGCGCCATGGACGAACGCGCCCAGCGCATCGCCGAAGGCCTGTCCGCGGCCGAACGCGCGCAAGCCGAACTCAAGGATGCCGACGCCCGCGTGGCCGAGGAAATCAAGAAGGCGCGCGCGCAGGCGGCAGAGATCGTCGACAAGGCCCACGCGCAGGCGAACCAGATCGTCGACAAGGCCAAGACCGACGCGCTGCTCGAAGCCGCGCGCGTGAAGGCCACGGCGCAGACCGACATCGACGGCATGGTCGGCAAGGCGCGCGAAGCGCTGCGCGGCCAGGTCGCCGCGCTCGCCGTGCAGGGCGCGTCGAAGATCGTCCAGCGCGAGATCGATCCGGCCGCGCACAAGGCGCTGCTCGATCAGCTCGTCACCGAGATCTGACGATGAGCGAACTGCTGACCCTCGCCCGTCCGTATGCGCGCGCCGCGTTCGAGACGGCGCGTGCGCATAACGCGCTGGCCGCGTGGTCGGGCAATCTTGGCTTCGCCGCGCAGGTGATGGCCGACGCGCGCGTGAGTGCGGTCGCGGGCGATCCGCGCCTGTCGCACGCCGAACTCGTCGGCCTGTTGCTGCCACCGAACGAGGCCGCGGATTCGCCGTTCGCCACGTTCCTCGCTCTGCTCGTGGAGAACCGGCGCGTGAACCTGCTCGCCGAAGTCGCCGCGTTGTTCGAAGAACTCAAGCGCGAATCCGAGCGCACGATCCGCGTGACCTTGCGCTCGGCCAGCGAAATCCCCGCCGACCGCGCGGACGCGATCAAGGCGGCGCTGAAGAAGCGCTTCGCGCGCGAGATCGACTTGGATCAGCGCATCGACGCGAGCGTGATTGGCGGTGCCGTGATCGACGCCGGCGACGTGGTCATCGACGGCTCGGTGCGGGGCAGGCTGGAACGGCTGCAATCGGCGTTGGTGAACTGACAAATTTATTTCTCTCCATGCGCTGCCCAACGGCGTGTGACCAAGGAACCCATCATGGCTACGACACTCAATCCGTCCGAAATCAGCGAACTGATCCGCACCCGCATCGAAAAGGTGAAGCTCGCCGCCGAGGCGCGCAACGAAGGCACCATCGTCTCGGTATCCGACGGCATCATCCGCATCCACGGCCTGGCCGACGTGATGTCGGGCGAAATGATCGAGCTGCCGAACAACGGCACGGCACTGGCGCTGAACCTGGAGCGCGATTCGGTTGGCGCGGTCGTGCTCGGCGAGTACGAATATCTGACCGAAGGCGATACGGTCAAGACCACCGGCCGCATCCTTGAAGTGCCGGTCGGCCCGGAGCTGCTCGGCCGCGTCGTCGACGCGCTCGGCAATCCGATCGACGGCAAGGGTCCGGTCAACGCCAAGCTCAGCTCACCGGTGGAAAAGGTCGCGCCGGGCGTGATCGCGCGCAAATCGGTGTCGCAGCCGGTGCAGACCGGATACAAATCCGTCGACTCGATGATCCCGATCGGCCGCGGCCAGCGCGAGCTGATCATCGGCGACCGCCAGAC
>JAFEFD010000088.1 GCA_018240765.1 Pseudomonadota bacterium
GGCAGCGTCTGCGCGATCGAAATCTGCATGTGATGGCCGGGAATTCCCTCGTGGTACGCGGTGGATTCGATGCTCAGCACGCTGCGATTGGCAAAATCGCCGGTGTTGACGAATACCATCCCGGGCCGCGAACCGTCCGGCGTGCCCGGATGGTATTCGGCGCCGGCCGCTTCCTTCTCGCGAAACGCCTCGACCGGCACCACCTCGACCTTCGTCTTCGGCAACAGGCCGAACAGCTTCGGCAACTCGGGCTGCATGCCGGCGATGTAGCCGCGATAGCGTTCGAGGATGTCTTCGCGCGATTTGGCATGCGTCTTCGGATTGTCCTTGAGCGACGCGCGGAAGCTGGCCAGATCCTTGAAGCCCTGTGCCTTGGCGATCTTCGTCATCTCGCCTTCGATGCGCGCGACTTCCGACAATCCCAGATCGTGGATCTGTTGCGGCGTCTTGTCCGTCGTGGTCATCTGCCGGACGTCGAAGCGATAAATCGCATCGCCGTTCGGCAATGCCCAGATGCCGAAATCGCTGCGCCCGTGCGGTGCGTAGTCCTTGCTCACGAACTCGCCGAGTTTGGCGTAGGCCGGTCGCACGGCACCGTCGATCGCGGCGAGAATCGCGGCCTTCAGGCGCTTCTGATCCGCTGCCGATACCGATTTCGGAAAGTGCTTGAGCGGCTCGGCAAACACGCTGTCCATGCCGGCGGGCTTTTCGATCGCGCCAGCCTGTACCGCGACTTTTTCCAGCAGGTATTTCGGCGGCATCATCTTGTCGGTCATGCCCTGGCGCGCCAGCGCGATGACCTGGTCGAATACCTGCGGCACCGCCTGCAGGCGCTTGAGGTAATCCTCGTACAGCTTGGCGTTGTCGAAGGGAATCGAGCTGACGAAACCGGCCAGCATGATGTGCGCTCCGCTCATCTGGTCGAGCGGCATTTCATCGAGCTTGAGTTCATGCGCGCGCATGTCGTCCTTGATCTGGCGCACCATCAACTGCTGGTTGAGCTTGTCGGTGTCGGCGAAACCCGTCGTGTCGATGGCTTCGAAACGCTTGAGGAAATCGGCCTTGACCTTCTGCTCGGCCGCGAGGTGTTCGAGCGACATGTCGCTCCAGCGGTCGTTGTAACGCAGATCGCCGAGCATGGTCGCGAACTCGGGTGCGCTTTCCATGGTGTGCTGCCA
>JAFEFD010000089.1 GCA_018240765.1 Pseudomonadota bacterium
CAGGTCGATGCGGCCGGCCGAGCTGCTGCCGTCGCCGTGCGCGAACGCGACCGGGCGCTCGAACATGTACTGCTGCTCGGCGTCGGGATGCGGGGCGTCGACGCCGAGCAGGCGGCACAGATCCAACGCGAAACTCTGCGCGGTGGAAAGCTCCGACGCGGTTACACCGCTCCATTTGGCGATGAAACGTGCGGCGTCGATGGGTGGGGCGGTCGGGGGCGCTTCAGGCATCGTCCGCATTGTAGCCGGGGAATACCGTGTGCGCCGATTCGACATTTGCCCGGCACCACGTCAGCATTGGCCGCATGTCCGCCACCGTGTCCAATGCACCGGCACCCGCCGCCTGTCCACTCGAAGATTCGCTGACAGCGCAAACGCGAGCGCACGCCGATGAATCCGGACTCGTCGAACTGCATGACGCGCGCGACAGCCTGGCCGCCCGCGTGCTGCTCGCGGATGCGGCAACGCGCACCCTCGACGTGCAGTACTACATCTGGCGCAACGACCTGTCGGGCGCCTTGCTGTTCGAGGCGATTCGCCGCGCGGCCGATCGCGGCGTGCGCGTGCGCCTGCTGCTCGACGACAACAACACCGGCGGGATGGACGGCGTGCTGGCGGCGCTGGACAGCCATCCACGCATCGAAATCCGCCTGTTCAATCCGTTCCGCCAGCGGCGCTGGCGCTGGCTGGGCTATCTCACCGATTTTTCGCGTCTGAACCGGCGCATGCACAACAAATCGTTCACCGCCGACGCGCAGGCCACGATCGTCGGTGGGCGCAACATCGGCGACGAATATTTCGATGCCGGCAAGCAGGCCTTGTTCGTCGATCTGGACGTGCTGGGCATCGGCCCGGTTGCCGATGCGGTTGAACGGGATTTCGAGCGTTACTGGAACAGTGCGTCGGCACTGCCCGTCGCACGTGTGCTGCCTGCCGCGCCGGAAAAGGCGCTGGCGGATTTCGCCGTTGCCGCGAATGCGCGCGTGCAGGGTCCCAGGGCGGCGGCGTACCTCGACTCGATCCGGCGTTCAGCGCTCGTGCGGGATTTGCTCGCTGGCAGGCAGTCCCTGACCTGGGCACCGACGCGCCTGGTCAGCGACGATCCGAAAAAGGGCCTTGCGCGCGAAAGGGATACCGACCTGATGGCGACGCGGCTGGCGCGCACCCTTGGCGGGATGGAACGCGAGTTGTACGTGATTTCGCCGTATTTCGTGCCGACATCGCGTGGTACCGGGTTTTTCTGCAGCCGCGCGCGCGAAGGCCTGCACGTCGCCGTGCTGACCAATGCGCTGGAAGCGACCGATGTGCTTGCCGTGCATTCCGGTTACGCGAAACGACGGCACAAGTTGTTGCGCGCCGGCGTCAGGCTCTACGAACTGCGCCGGCACACGCCGGCACGGCGGCGCTGGTGGCGTGCGCAGGGCCTGCACGGCAGTTCGGCATCGAGCCTGCATGCAAAGACATTCTCGGTGGATCGCCGGCGCCTGTTCATCGGATCGTTCAATTTCGACCAGCGCTCGGTACGCCTGAACACCGAGATGGGATTCGTCATCGACAGCGCCGAAATGGCGACGGTGAGTGCCGACGAGTTCGTGCAAGGCGTTGTGGCAAACGCCTATGAGGTGAGGCTGCGTGGGCACCGCCTGGAATGGGTCGAGCGCAACGAAGGCGTCGAGATCGTGCATCGCCGTGAACCCGGCAGCACGGTCTGGCAACGCGCATTCGTGACCGTGCTTTCATGGTTACCGATTGATTGGCTTCTTTGATAGACACAAGCCCCCCTGCGCCGGTAAAATCCGCACTCGCCCGTAACCTCGATCCACGGGCTGGCTCGCGCCAGCTCGCGGGTGTTCGTGTATCCAATGTTTTCAGGCGAAGCCATGCATCCAGCCATCCTCGCACTCGCCGACGGCAGCATTTTCTGCGGGACATCCATTGGCGCGGAAGGCCGCAGCGTTGGCGAAGTGGTATTCAACACGGCGATGACGGGGTATCAGGAAATCCTCACCGATCCTTCCTACGCGCA
>JAFEFD010000008.1 GCA_018240765.1 Pseudomonadota bacterium
ACGCCGATGCGGATGTCGTCGTCGCGGTCGACCATCGCATATTCCGTATCGTAGATCGTCGCGAACAGGATGTTGGCCAGCAACAGCAAGCCGCACAGCGGCATCACCTTCACGAAGGCGTCCCAGGTGCCGGCGACCGCCGCGAACGCCATCGGGATCGACCAGCCGAAGGCCAATCCGAGATACACCTGCGGCAGGTAGGTGTAGCGCTTCATGAACGGGTAGGTCACGGCGAGGAAAGCGCCGATGAGGGACAGCTCGACCGTCAATCGGTTCGTCAACAACACGAGCAGGAATGCCAGCACGATCAATGCGAGGAAAACGCCGATCGCTTCGCGCGGCGCGACCGTACCGGCCGCGAGCGGGCGCTCGCGCGTGCGCTTGACCTGCGGATCGAACTTGCGGTCGGCCAGATCGTTGACCACGCAGCCGGCCGAGCGCATCAGCCATACGCCGAGCGTGAAGATGATCAATAGGCCGATCGACGGAAAATCGCCGGTCGCGAGCCACAGCGCCCACCAGGTCGGCCACAACAGCAGCAACGCGCCGACCGGACGATGCATGCGCGCGAGCTTCGCGTACTGCGTCAGGCGTTCGCGCACGCGCGGCCAGTCGATGCCTGTGCGCCCTGCTGCGCGAACGGCGGGAGTGCGCACCGCAACGACCGGTCGCGGTGGTGGTTTGCGCGCCGCTACGCTGCGGCGGGGATTCGGAACGGGCGGCTTGGGCATGGGTGTAAGTGTAATCGTGTCGCGCTATGCTCGCGCGACCCACGTACGGAGTTTCCCATGCTGCCGCAACGCTACATCGCATTCGTGTTGTGCCTTGTGGTGTGTGCGGTATCCCTGTTCCTGTGGCGGGACGGCATGGCCTGGCGCTGGCTCGGCGGCATCAGCGGTGTGTTGAGCTTGGTCGGCATCGCCGACATGCTCCAGCGCAAGAGTACGCTGCGGCGCAACTTCCCCGTCACCGCGCACATACGCACGTTCTTCGAATTCTTCCGCCCGATGTTGCGCCAGTACGTGGTCGAGTCCGACACCGATCATGTGCCGTTTTCGCACATCGAACGGTCACTTGTGTACCAGCGCGCGAAGAACGTCGAAGACAAGCGTCCGTTCGGCAGCGAACTCGATCTTTATGCCACGCAATACGAATGGATCAATCACTCGCTGGCGCCGGCCAAGATCGAAGGACACGATTTTCGCGTCACGCTCGGCGGGCCCGAATGCAGGCAGCCGTATTCGGCCAGCGTGTTCAACATCTCGGCGATGAGCTTCGGTTCGCTGTCGGCAAACGCGATTCGCGCGCTCAATGAAGGCGCCCGCCGCGGCGGCTTCTACCACGATACCGGCGAAGGTTCGCTGTCGCGCTACCACCGCGAGATGGGCGGCGACATCTGTTGGGAAATCGGCTCCGGTTATTTCGGCTGCCGCAATCCCGATGGCACGTTCAGCGAAGAACGTTTCGTCGAGAACGCGAAATCGCCGCAAGTGAAAATGATCGAGATCAAACTCTCGCAGGGCGCCAAACCCGGTCACGGCGGCGTTCTGCCGGCGGCGAAAGTGAGCAAAGAGATTTCCGAAGCGCGCGGCGTACCGATGGGCGAGGATTGCGTTTCTCCCGCCGCGCACAGCGCGTTTTCCACGCCGCTCGGCTTGCTGCAATTCGTCGCGCGCCTGCGCGAAAAATCCGGCGGCAAGCCGACCGGCTTCAAGCTCGCGCTCGGCCATCCATGGGAATGGTTCGGCATTGCCAAGGCCATGCACGAATCACGGATTCTTCCTGATTTCATCGTCGTCGACGGTGGTGAGGGCGGCACCGGCGCGGCGCCGCTGGAATTCACCGATCACGTCGGCGCGCCCTTGCGCGAGGCGCTGCTGCTCGTTCACAACACGCTGGTTGGACTGAACCTGCGCGACAAGGTGCGTCTGGGCGCCAGCGGCAAGGTCATTACCGGATTCGATCTCGCGCGTACGCTTGCGCTTGGCGCGGACTGGTGCAATGCCGCGCGTGGCTTCATGTTCGCGCTCGGCTGCATCCAGTCGCGCCAGTGCCACACCGATCGCTGCCCGACCGGCATCGCTACCCAGGATCCATCGCGTTGGAAGAAACTCGACGTGCCCGACAAGGCCGAACGCGTACGCATGTTCCATGACAACACGCTCAAGGCGTTGAAGGAACTGATCGCGGCGTCGGGATTGCAGCATCCGAACGAACTCGGGCCCGAGCACATCATCCGACGCGTGTCGTCAACGGAAGTGCGCTCACTGTCGGCGCTGTATCACTTCGTCAAGCCCGGTGAGCTGATCGGTGGATTGCCAGACCATGCCGTGTTCAAGGTGTTCTGGAATGTGGCCCGCATGGATAGTTTCGCGCCGCCAGGTTATGTGCTGGAGCGGCATCACACGAAAGTGCGTTGACGACAGGCAAAAAAAACCCCGGGCAGCTCGCATCCGCCCGGGGCGTAGGGAGATCGTGGAAATCGAATCAGGCGGACAGGCGGCTCAGCGCTTCATTGATGCGCGCCAGCTTGGTCTTCAATGGACTGATCGTCTCTGCATCGTTCGCTGGCGCATGATTGCGCACATCCTCAATGGCCATTTCCAGCCGACCCATTTCGATCATGAGATCATGGCGCAGGAACAAAGGATTCAGGGTCATCACGGTGGCGGTAGCGAGCATGGCACTCTCCAGTCTTCGATGTGATTGGGATAATGCAGAAGGCGTGCCAACCGTGGAAACAAGCCATTTTCCCCGGACAAAGCTTCAGGCGTGACATTTTTTGGCGCAATTTGACGGCCAACCCCGCCAAGGTCCTGACGCAACATGACCTTGTTCACACTTCGCTAAGCGCTATTTGCGGTACTATTCGCATCAAGCATCGGAGCGGGGGCCGGATCGATCGCCCTCGCCCACACTGGCCACTGGCGCCCGGCATACGGTCCTCTTGGATTCCCCTGTTCCTAAGACCGCCGGGCGCCAGCCTCTTTCCGGCACCTCTAAAAACCTGCTGCGCTCGACAATTTGCGTTCCGGTGGTGCTCGGAATCCTCATTTACATTCAAGTAAACTCCGGTTCCTGCGCTCCGGCGAACCGCAAATTCTCTTCGCTCGCAACGGTTTTTCGAGGCGCCGATTCCGCAAGCGATCGCCTCATGTTTCCATGCGAGCTTGAGTAATTTTAGGTTCCGTATGGAAGACAGCGCACACAACTACGATGTCATTGTCATCGGCGGCGGCCACGCCGGCACCGAAGCCGCGCTCGCGGCTGCGCGGTTGGGCGCGCGGACTTTGCTGCTGACCCACAACATCGAAACGCTGGGCCAGATGAGCTGCAATCCGGCCATCGGCGGCATTGGCAAGGGGCATCTGGTCAGGGAGATCGACGCGCTCGGCGGCGCGATGGCCGTGGCTTCGGATCGAGCCGGCATCCAGTGGCGTACGTTGAATGCGTCCAAGGGTCCGGCGGTGCGCGCCACGCGTTGCCAGGCCGACCGAGTTCTGTACAAGGCCGCGATCCGGCGCATGCTGGAGACGCAAGCGAACTTGTCCATTTTCCAGCAGTCGGTCGAAGACCTGACCATCGAGGGCGACCGCGTGACCGGGGCGGTCACCCAGATGGGTCTTGCGTTTTCCGCACGCAGTGTCGTGCTGACGGCGGGCACCTTTCTCGCCGGCAAGATCCACGTGGGCCTGGAAAACTATGCGGGCGGCCGCGCTGGCGATCCACCAGCCATCGGACTGGCAGCGCGCCTGCGCGAACTGCCGCTGCGCGTGGATCGGCTCAAGACCGGCACACCACCGCGTATCGACGGCCGCAGTATCGATTTTTCCGGACTCGCCGAACAACCCGGCGACGAACCGATACCCGTGTTCTCGTTCATGGGGTCGGTGGCGGACCATCCGCGCCAGGTCAGCTGCTGGATCACGCACACCAGTGCGCGCACGCACGACATCATCCGTGGTGCGCTGGATCGATCGCCGCTGTACACCGGCAAGATCGAAGGCGTCGGCCCGCGATATTGTCCGTCGATCGAGGACAAGGTCGTTCGTTTCGCCGACAAGACGTCGCACCAGATCTTCATCGAGCCGGAAGGTCTGGAAACCACCGAGATCTATCCGAACGGCATTTCCACGTCGTTGCCATTCGATGTGCAGCTGCAACTGGTGCGCAGCATCCGCGGTTTCGAGAACGCGCACATCACGCGGCCCGGGTATGCCATCGAATACGATTATTTCGATCCGCGCGGATTGAAGGCGTCTTTGGAAACCAAGGCGATCGAAGGCCTGTATTTCGCCGGCCAGATCAATGGCACCACCGGCTACGAGGAGGCCGCAGCACAAGGCATCATCGCCGGCATCAATGCGGCGCGCGCCACGAATGATCTGGAACCGTGGACGCCACGCCGCGACGAGGCCTATATCGGCGTGCTGATCGACGACCTCATCACGAACGGCACCAGCGAGCCGTACCGCATGTTCACCTCGCGCGCCGAATATCGGTTGCACTTGCGCGAGGACAATGCCGATCTGCGCCTGACCGGAAAGGGTTTCGAGTTGGGCAGCGTGGATGCGGTTCGTCATGCCGCGTTCTGCCGCAAGCGCGACGCGATCGCGGGTGAAACGCAACGCCTGCGCGGCATCTGGGCAGCGCCGGGCAACGCATTGGGACGCGAGATCGAAAAAACGCTGGCCGTGCCGTTGTCGCGGGAAACGAACGCGTTGGACCTGTTGCGCCGGCCGGAGCTGGATTACGCGCAACTCATGCGCGTGCCGGCGCTCGGTCCGGCGGTCGCGGACGCGCAGGTTGCAGAACAAGTGCAGATCGCGGCCAAGTACTCCGGCTATCTGGATCGGCAGAACGACGAAATTGCCCGCTTGCGCCGGCACGAGGAAATGCAGATTCCCGCGATGTTCGACTATGCCAGGGTTCGCGGCTTGTCCGCGGAAGTGATGCAAAAACTCGAGCACAGCCGTCCGCAGACGATCGGTCAGGCGCAACGCATATCCGGCGTCACGCCCGCGGCGATTTCCCTGTTGCTGGTCCACCTGCGCCGTCGCGCCGCCTGAGCGAACGCGCGGCGACGCGATGATCGGCTACTTGGGTTTCGGCACCTTGACCTGTGCCTGGGCCAGGGCCTGCACGGCATGCTGGTAAAGCGCGGTGGCTTCTTCAGGACTCGCCTGCCCGGTCTGGCCACCTGACATCTTGTCCTTGAGCACGAGGGTGCCGCTGTCGTCCCAACCCACCTTGATCACCGTGGATGGACGCGAGCCCTCGCCGCTGGATTCTTCCTTCACCACCACCCACGGCTTGTCGTTCTGGTAGGCCATCTTCACCGTGGCGCGGCCGATTTCGTTGGCCTTGTCGTCGTACTGGTCGGTGATTTCTCGCACCACCTTGACCTTGCCGTTGCTGTAGAAAGCATCCCACGCGGTGGAGGTATTCGGCGTCTGCCCGCCGCCGCTGACCGACTTCAGGCTTCCGATCTCGGCAAACGCCTTCTTGTAGGCGTCGTACATTTTCTCGGCCGGAGTGGGCTCCGGCGCGAGGATGATCTGCACCACCGACGGCGACTTCTTGGTCAATACCGGATATTGCAGCACCGGCAGGAAGCGCCGCTCGCCGTCGATCAGCTTGGCGTCCACGGCATACGTGCGCAGCGGATCCACGGCCTTCGGGTCGATCGGCAGGTTGAAACTGATCGGCGGGTGGTTGGCGTGTTCCACGGTGATCTGCGCCAGCGGGTTATCCGGCTGGG
>JAFEFD010000090.1 GCA_018240765.1 Pseudomonadota bacterium
AAATCGTTCCACAATACCTCGGCGATGTCGGCCATGCCCATCGGCATGCCCGGATGGCCGGAATTGGCGGCCTGCACCGCGTCCATGGACAGCGCACGAATGGCGTTGGCGAGTTCTCTGCGGCTGCGCATGATCGTTCCCGGCGTGGATGGCGGGCCGAACGGCGCCGCACGCGTATTTTCGCCGATTCGATCCGGAATGTCGCGCAAAAAAATCCCCCGGCGCAAGGCCGGGGGATGCAAAGTTGTCCGGTTGCTATGCCTACTGCACGCAGATTGCGTAGGCGCCAATCGTGATCGTGCCACCGCCAACATTCGTGCCGTAGACAGTCCAAGCATTGGCCGCACTTGGATAGCTCTGCGACATGTGCATGTTCTGGGCATTGCCGCCACCCGAGGTCGAAACCACCTTCAACCCGCCGCCAGTGACCTTGAGCGTACCGGTACATGTCACCGTGACATTGCAGTTTCCCGTGCAATTGACGGTTGCGGCACTCTGGGTAATTACTCCGGTGTTCGTGACCGAACCATCCGCACCTTGAGCTCCCTGCGGGCCTTGTGTTCCAGCTGCGCCGGTAAAGCCCTGCGGTCCTTGCGAGCCAGTTGCGCCGGTTGCCCCCGTTGCACCTGCAATGCCTTGTGAACCCTGCGGGCCAGTATTGCCGGTTGCACCCTGCGTCCCGGTAAAGCCCTGCGGGCCTTGTGAGCCAGTTGCGCCGGTTGAACCCTGCGTTCCCGTAAAGCCCTGCGGACCTTGCGAGCCGGTTGCGCCCGTTGCACCCTGCGTTCCGGCAAAGCCCTGCGGGCCTTGCGAACCGGTAGAACCGATCAAACCTTGCGGACCCTGCGAACCGGTAACGCCGATCAAACCCTGCGGACCTTGCGAGCCAGTTGCGCCGGTTGAACCCTGCGTTCCCGTAAAGCCCTGCGGACCTTGTGTGCCCGTAGCACCGGTCAAACCCTGTGGACCTTGCGAGCCGGTAGCACCGGTGGCGCCGGTTGTACCCTGCGTTCCGGTAAAGCCCTGCGGACCTTGCGAGCCGGTAGCACCGGTGGCGCCCGTTGCGCCCTGCGTTCCCGTAAAGCCTTGCGGACCTTGCGAGCCGGTAGCACCGGTGGCGCCCGTTGCGCCCTGCGTTCCCGTAATGCCTTGCGGACCTTGCGTGCCCGTAGCACCGGTCAAACCCTGCGGACCTTGCGAGCCGGTAGCACCGGTGGCGCCGGTTGTACCCTGTGTTCCCGTAAAGCCCTGCGGACCTTGCGAGCCGGTAGCACCGGTGGCGCCGGTCAAACCCTGCGGACCTTGCGAGCCGGTAGCACCGGTGGCGCCGGTTGTACCCTGTGTTCCGGTAAAGCCCTGCGGACCTTGCGAGCCGGTAGCACCGGTGGCGCCGGTTGTACCCTGTGTTCCCGTAAAGCCTTGCGGACCCTGCGAACCGGTAGCACCGGTGGCGCCCGTTGCACCCTGCGCGCCATCCGCACCGTTCGTGCCATTCGTGCCATTCGTGCCGGCCGTGCCTTGCGGACCTTGTGCGCCCGCCGCCGCCAGCGGCGACCAGTCGGCCGGATCCGCCGTCGGATCGCCGCCGTTGTTCCCCGTCGTGTTGATGTAGCTCGAGCCGTTGTACGTCACGATGCTGCCGGCGCCGTACGTGCCCGTGCCGCTCCACACGCCGGAATACTGCGCACCCACCGCACCCTGCGAACCTTGGGCACCGATGTCGCCCTGCGGTCCCATCGGACCGATCGAGCCCGGAGCACCCGGAGCGCCATCAGTACCGTTCGTGCCAGCCGTACCTTGCGGGCCGGTTGCACCCATCAGTCCCTGCGGACCCATGCCGCCTTGCGGACCTTGTGCGCCATCCGTACCGTTCGTACCGTTCGTACCGTTCGTGCCGTTCGTGCCGTTCGTGCCGGCCGTGCCTTGCGGACCTTGTGCGCCAGCCGCACCCTGTGCACCCGCCGCCGCCAGCGGCGACCAGGCGGTCGGATCCGCCGTCGGATCGACGCCGTTGTTCCCTG
>JAFEFD010000091.1 GCA_018240765.1 Pseudomonadota bacterium
GCCGATGCGGATTACATTTACGCCGAAACCCAGGGCGGCGCGATCATTCGCGTCAACCGCCACACGCACCAGATGCGCGATATCCAGCCGCGCGCCGGCTACAACGAAAAGCTGCGCTGGAACTGGAACACGCCGCTGGAGCTTTCGCCGCACGAGAAGGGCACGTTGTACATGGGCGCGCAGTTCCTGTTCCGCACGCGCGACCACGGGCAGAGTTGGGATCGCATCTCGCCGGACCTGACCACGAACGATCCGCTCAAGCAGAAGCAGGAAGAATCCGGCGGCGTAACCGTGGACAATTCCGCGGCCGAAACGAACACGACGATCTATTCGATCAGCGAATCGCCGAAGCAGGCCGGCCTGATCTGGGTCGGCACCGACGACGGCAACCTGCAGCTCACGCGCGACGACGGCAAGAGCTGGACGAACGTGGTCGGCAACATCAAGGACCTGCCCAAGGGCGAATGGGTGTCGTGGGTGCAAGCCGGCAATTTCGATGCCGGCACCGCGTTCGCGTCGTTCGACCGCCACACCTATGGCGACATGGCGCCGTACATCTACAAGACCACCGATTACGGCAAATCGTGGACGGCGCTGGTCACGCCCAAGGATACGAAGGGCCTGCACGGCTACGTGCACGTGATCAAGCAGGACATCGTCAATCCGCAGCTGCTGTTCGCCGGTACCGAATTCGGCCTGTGGGTTTCCATCGACGGCGGCGGCCACTGGGCGCAGTTCAAGGGCGGCGATTTCCCCGCCGTTGCAGTGCGCGATCTGGCCATCCAGCCGCGCGACGATGCGCTGGTGCTGGCCACGCATGGCCGCGGCATCTGGATCGTGGATGACATCACGCCGCTGCGCAACCTGAGCGCGCAGGTGTTGAACGAGGAAGCCGGCTTCCTGCCGGTGCAGGCGGCGCAGCAGCGCATCAGCGCGTATGGCGGCTGGTCCGAGGGCGACGCCAGCTTCACCGGGCCGAATCCCAAGGACGGCGCGCGCATCGCCTACTACCAGAAATCGCGGCATCTGTTCGGCAAGCTCAAGATCGACGTCCTCGATGCGAAGGGCGAGGTGATCGATTCGATCCCCGCGAACGTGCGCCGCGGCATCAACCTCGTGTACTGGCCGATGCGGGTCAAGCCGCCCCGCGTGCCGCCGGCCGCGCAGGTCGCGTTCAATTCCACGCAGGGTGCACGCGTGCCGCCCGGTACCTACACGGTGCGCATGACCAAGGGCGATGCGACTTTCGACACCAAGGTGCAGGTCAACCTCGATCGCCGCGCCAACTACACCGTGGCCGACCGCCAGGCGCAATACGCTGCGGCGCAACGCGTGAGCGCGTTGTTCGGACGCATGACCGATCTCGTCTACCAGCTCAGCGCGGTGCGCATGCAGGCGGATGCGGATTCGGCCAAGCTCGGCGAAAAGGACGCGTTGCGCCAGCAGCTCGCGCAGCTCGGCGACAAGGCGGATGAAATCCGCAAGAAGATCGTCGCAACCAAGCAAGGTGGCGCGATCACCGGCGAGGAGCGCCTGCGCGAACACGCCGACACGCTGTATGGCGCGATCATGTCCTACGACGGCAAGCCGGCCGACTACCAGCTCGCGCGCATCGACACGCTGACGCGAGAACTCGACGACGTCGCCAAGCAGTTCGCCGATTTGCAGAAGAACGAACTGGCCAAGACGAACGCGGCGCTGCAATCCGCCAAGCACGCGCCGATCATGGTTCCTGCCGGCGCGCCCGCCGACAAGTCCGGCGGCAGTGCGGAAGCGGCAAAGGCGTATTTCAGCCGCTTCGAGCGCGACTGAAAACGAACGCACACGCTGCGTGGAAAACTCCGCGCAGCGTGCTCGCGATCAGTTTTCGTTGCGCAAAGCCAACCGCCGCGCGATCCAGTGATCGATGCTGGCCTTGCCCGGTCCGGCGAGGAACAGCCAGAAGAAGATCAGGATGTAGAGGAATTCGTCGAGTTCGACGAATTCGTCGAGGCCGGACACGTTCTTGATCGCCACGAACGCAATGGCGATGACCATGTTGAACGCCATCACCAGCGAGGTGAAGCGTGTCAGCAATCCCAACATCAGCAACAATCCACCGATGAATTCCGTGCCTGCCGACAACGGCGCGCTCCACATCGGCAGCGGCAGGCCCCAATCGACAAAGCGCGCGATGGCGCCGTCGAGGTTGTGCAGCTTGCCCCAGCCGGTTTCCAGCCAGAAATAGCCGAAGCCCAGGCGCAGGACCAGCGGGCCCAGCCAGCGCGCTCGCGCGCAGGCGTCGATCAGTCGTTGTTGGCATCGCAGCAATCGGGTAAACATGAATTTCCCCTTGTCGGATTTGCGGGTTGCGGGATGGTACGCGGTGTCGGGCAGAACTGACCCGCCTTGCAGCGAAAATCTTTCGCGCCGCAACATGGATTTCCACGCGGGTTTAACAGTGTCTGCGTAATATCTGCGCGGGGTGAAAGATGACGTTGCCTTCGCGGGTCTTGAATACGTCCGCGGCATGGCTGTCCATTCGGGCCGGCAACGCGCGACATCCACTCCACGACAATTCCCAATCAGAGGACTTCCCATGAAAGC
>JAFEFD010000092.1 GCA_018240765.1 Pseudomonadota bacterium
CTCGCCTATGTCGCGGCCGGACGTCTGGACGGCTACTTCGAGCCCGGCCTGCAACCCTGGGACATGGCCGCTGGCTGCCTGCTCGTGCGCGAGGCCGGCGGCAAATTCTGCGACTTCGCCGGCCGCGACGGCCTGCCGGCGAGCGGCAATCTCGTCGCCGGCAACCATTACATCACGGCGGCGATGGTGAAGATCATCACCGCTAACGCGACGCCGGCGTTGCTGGGCTGACTTGTCCACTTCTCCCGCCTGCGGGAGAAGTGAAAGACTACGGCCTGCGCGCCAGCTCCGGATTGTCGCGCGTCACCGGCATCAGGTCCTTCTTCGACACGCCCAGCCACAGCAGGATCGGGTTGGCGAAGAAGATCGACGACAGCGTTCCGATCACGATACCGATGATCATGGTCAGGGCGAAACCGTGCACCGCGGGACCGCCGAAGAAATACAGCGCGATCATCGTGATGCCGGTGAACACCGAAGTGATGATGGTACGCGACAGGGTGCTGTTGATGGCCTTGTTGAGGATATCGACGGGCTCGCCCTTGCGCGTGGCGCGGAAGATTTCGCGCACGCGGTCGAATACCACGACCTTGTCGTTGATCGAATAGCCGACAACCGCCAGCACCGAGGCCAGTACGGTGATGTCGAACTCGTGTTGCGTGAACGCGTAGAAGCCGATGGTCAGGATCGTGTCGTGGAATTCCGAGGCGATCGCGGCGATGGCGAAACGCCACTCGAAGCGCACGCCGATGTAGATCATGATGCCGATGATGACGAAGATGACCGCGGTGACGCCGTCGCTCTTGAGTTCGTCGCCCACCTCGGGGCCGACGAAGTCGGGATCGCGCGACATCGTCGCGTCCGCACGCTTGGCCTTGAGTGCGGCCATCACGTCGGCGGCAACCTTGTCGCTCTGCTTCACCGTGCCGGCATCGTCTGCGGCGGCCGCCTTGTCGCGGCTGGGCTGCAGGCGAATCGACACCTCGCGCGCGCCCCCGACGCTTTGCACCATGGCGTGGTCGAAACCGGCCGTATCCAGCGCGCCGCGCACCTCGCTGATGTCGACGGGCTGTTCATACTTGACGCTGATCAGGATGCCGCCGGTGAAGTCGAGGCCGTAGTTCAGGCCGCGCGTGGCGATCGCGCCGATCGAGAGCAACACCAGCAGCGCGGAAATGACGAGACTGACCCGGCGCCATTTCAGGAAGTCGAATGCGGCATCGTGTTTGAAGATTTCCATGGCTTACGCTCCTGCGGGGCTCACGTGGTGGCCACCGCCGATCCACAAGCCCTTGAGCTTGCGACCACTGTGGATGAGGTTGGTGATGGCATGCGTGACCGTGACCGAAGTGAACATCGAGGTCAGGATGCCGATGGCCAGTGTCACGGCAAAGCCCTTGATCGGGCCGGAACCGAACGCGAACAGACCGAAGGCCGCGAGCAGGTGGGTGACGTTTGCGTCGAGAATCGTCGACCAGGCCTTGTCGTAACCGGCGCGGATCGAAGCCAATGGCGTAGAGCCGTTGCGCAATTCCTCACGGATGCGTTCGCAGATCAGCACGTTCGCGTCGATCGCCATGCCCAGGGTCAGCACGATACCGGCAATGCCGGGCATGGTCAGCGTCGCCTGCAGCACGTTCAGCACCGCGATCAGCAATACCAGGTTCAAGACCAGGGCAACGTCCGCGATCAGGCCGAACAGGTGATAGTAGAGCGCCGCCGCGATCAGCACCGCGAGCAGCCCGAGGATAACTGCCATGCCGCCCTTGCGGATGTTGTCCTGGCCCAGGCTCGGGCCGATCACGTTCTGTTCGACGATGTCGGCCGGCGCGGCCAGGGAACCCGCACGCAGCAACAGCGACAGCTCGCTCGCGGTCTTCAGGCTGTCCAGGCCCGTGGTCTGGAACTTGTTCGAGAATACGCCCTGGATCGTGGCGTCGTTGATCACTTCCTCGTTGACCTTGGCGCTGCGCACTTCCTTGCCATCGACGATTTTCGTTTCCGGAATGCGCTCGATGTAGACCACGGCCATGCGATGGCCCACGTTTTCGCGCGTGTAGTCGAGCATGCGCTTTCCGCCAAGCGCGTTCAGCGTCACCGACACCGCAGGCAGTCCGGTCTGCGGATCGGGGATCGCGGCCGCGTCGACGAGTTCGTCGCCGCCGACGATGATCTTCTTCTTCAGCACGATCGGCATCGGCTTGCCATCCGGCCCGACGCGCTGGGTGTAGTAGAGGCGCGAATCCGGCGGCACGATACCGGTCTTCGCCGCTTCGATCGGATTCGTGTTTTCGTCGACCGCGTGGTATTCCAAGGTCGCCTGCGCGCCGAGGATCTTCTTGGCCTCGGCCGTATCCTGCACACCGGGCAGTTCCACGACGATGCGGTTCGCGCCCTGTTGCTGGATCAAGGGCTCGGACACGCCGAGCTGATTGACGCGATTGCGCAGCGTGGTCAGGTTGCTGGCGACGATGGAACGCTGCTGTTCCAGCAACGTCGCTTCGCGGATGCGCGCGTTGAGCGCGAACGTGGTCGCGGTGCTGGTGCCATCGGCGATTTCCAGAGGTGGTTGCGAGCCCAGCTTTTCGGGCTGGTTCACGCTCTTCGCGATCTCGTTCGCCGCCGCGGTGCGGTCGGCTTCCGAACGCAACACCACGACGATGCCCTGCGCAGCCGGGTTGACCGACTCGTAGCGGATCTTGGCAGTGCGCAAGGCGTTGCGGATGTCATCCACGTAGCGCTGCTGCATCTTGGTCAGCGCGGCCTTCTGGTCGACTTCCATCAAAAAGTGCACGCCGCCTTGCAGGTCGAGGCCCAGCGGCATGCGGTTCGCGCCGATCGCACGCAACCAGCCCGGCACGGTCGAGGCCAGGTTCAATGCGACGATGTACTTGTCGCCGAGTTCGGTCTTGAGCGTGTCGGACGCAGCCAACTGCACCTCGGTGTTCGGGAAGCGCGCGAGCAGGCGATCGCCGTTGAGTTCGACATCCTTGAACGCGATCTTCTTCGTCTGCAGGATGCCCAGCACCTTTTCCTTCAGCGCCGCGTCGACGGTCGCGCCGCGATTGGCAGAAACCTGCACGGCCGGCTGCTGCGGATACAGGATCGGCAGCGCGTAAATGATGCCGAGCAGGACGATTGCGGCAACGAGGATGTATTTCCAGCGGGGAAAGTCATTCATGGGCTTTTCTTGTGTGGAGTGCGGCCACGGACGACCGCCGGGCGGTCTTCGCGGTCATGCAAGTTCGCGCCAGCTACGCGGATTTCAAAGTGCCTTTGGGCAGCACCATCGAGATCGCCGTCTTCTGCAGCTTGATCTTGACGTCGGGCGCGATTTCAAGGGTCAGGAAGCTCTCGCCGATATCGTCGATGCGTCCGGCGATGCCGCCGTTGCTCACCACTTCGTCGCCCTTGGCGAGCGCCGCGATCATGGCCTTGAGTTCCTTCTGCCGCTTGGACTGCGATCGGAACATGAAGAACATCATGACGACCATGATGATGATGAACACGAACGGCGATCCGAGCAGGCCGATGCCTTCCGGCGAACCGGCTGCCGGCGCCTGTGCGTAAGCGTTGGAAATCAGGAAATCCATGGGGTTCTCGCGTTGTTCGCCCGCCGCGAACCGGCGGGCCTGCCAAAAGACTGGGGATTATGCCATGCGGTGGCGAGCCATGCACCCGCCGCAGCGCCTCAAGCGGTCCTGGCCTGCCCCTGGTAAAACCCGACCACGTAATCCGCCAACCGCCGCGCCACGATCGCTTCGCGCAAGTCGCGCATCAGGTCCTGGTAGTAATGCAGGTTGTGGATCGTCGCCAGCATCGGCCCGAGCATCTCGCCGCACTTGTCCAGATGGCGCAAGTAGGCACGGCTGAAGCCGGACGCGCAGGTGTAGCAGGCGCAAGTCTCGTCGAGCGGCCGCGTGTCGCGCTCGTACTGGGCGTTGCGCAGGCGCAGCACGCCCGTGCGTGTGAAGATGTGCGCGTTGCGTGCGTTGCGGGTAGGCATCACGCAGTCGAACATGTCGATGCCACGGCACACGGCTTCGACGATGTCCTGCGGCCGTCCGACACCCATCAGATAGCGCGGACGGTCCTGCGGCAACAACGGCACGGTTTGCTCCAGCGTGCGGTTGCGCTCGGCTTCGGGTTCACCCACCGCCAGTCCGCCGACCGCGTAGCCGTCGAAACCGATCTGCAGCAACCCCTGCGCGGAAACTTCGCGCCACTTCGGAAACGTACCGCCCTGCACAATGCCGAACAGGGAATTGGGGTTCTTAAGATCATCAAACGCACGCCGCGAACGCGCGGCCCAGCGCAAGCTCAACTCCATCGAATCGCGAACCTGTTTTTCCGTCGCTGGATACGGCGTGCACTCGTCGAAGATCATCGCGATATCGGAATCGAGCACGCGCTGGCTACGCATGGATTCCTCCGGTGAGAGGAACACCCTCGAGCCGTCCACCGGCGAGGCGAAGCGCACGCCCTCCTCCGTGATCTTGCGCCGCTCGGCCAGCGAGAACACCTGAAAGCCGCCGGAGTCAGTCAAGATCGGCTGCTTCCAGCCGATGAACTTGTGCAAGCCGCCGAACTCGCCGATGACGTCGAGCCCGGGCCGCAGCCATAGATGAAACGTGTTGCCGAGGATGATCTGCGCGCCGGTCTCGACGATCGAACGCGGCGTCATGCCTTTCACCGATCCATACGTGCCTACCGGCATGAACGCCGGCGTTTCGATGACGCCGCGTGGAAAAGTCACGCGCCCGTGGCGTGCGGGTCCGTCGGTGGCGAGCAGTTCGAATTGCATCGAGCTCATGCGCCAACCCCCTTCGGCAGAATCAGCATCGCATCGCCGTACGAAAAGAAGCGGTAGCGTTGCTCGACGGCATGGCGATACGCAGCCAGCATCAGTTCGCGTCCGGCGAAGGCCGACACGAGCATGAGCAGCGTCGATTCGGGCAGATGGAAATTCGTGACCAGCGCATCGAGGCTGGTGATCTTGTAGCCGGGGAAGATGAAAATCTGCGTCTCGCCGGCGAACGGTGCGACTTCACCATCGCGCAAAGACGATTCCAGCGCACGCACCAC
>JAFEFD010000093.1 GCA_018240765.1 Pseudomonadota bacterium
GGCTGGCCGCCGAAGCGTTCGAGGTTGAGCGCGTTTTCCAGCAGCGGATCGAACGTGGTGGTGACGAACAAATCGAAATCGGTGATCTGCGCCAGTTGCCGCAGCGCCTGCGGCGGCTCGAACTGCACCTCGCGCATGATCGAGCGCAGGCGCGTGTAGGCTTCCTCGCGCCGGCCGCGCTGGCCGAGGTAGCTGCACATCACGTCGTTGAGCGAGAGCGGTTGCGGCAATGCCGAAGTATCCACCGCGAGCCGCGCCGCGAGTTTCTCGGCCAGCCAGACATACAGCGGACGCAAGCCGGTGTCGGTCTGCACACGCAGCAGGTCGGGCCCGATAATCGGGATGACCCGGTGTTCCTCGATGTAATTGAGCAGGTCGTCCCAGGCGTCGTCGTCGAAGGCCTGCGGCAAGCTCGTTGCGGCCAAAGGAGTCGTCATGTTTTCCCCTGCACGAAAGGCATCTTGATGCACCGATCGCACAGTCTACGCCAAATTTTGCGGTGGCAGCTCGCTGCGGCAATGCAACAAAAGCGGCCTGTTCAATCGTCCTTGCCGCCGCCCGGTATCACCGTCGGATCGCATTTGCCGTCGCCCTTGTCGAAGACGATGCGCCAATGTCCATCGGTCTGTTTGCGCCAGATCGAGTTGAAGCGCGCGACGCACTTGCCGCTCGCGTCGTAGACGGGGCCGGTGGTGTAGGCGAGATCCTTCATGTTCCAGTTCACACGAGTCGGTTCCCAGGAAAACGGAGCGGCCGCCGCGTCGAAGTACGGCTTCCATTCTTTCAACACGGCGTCTTTGCCCAACAGGGCGCCGTCCTTGTTGAAAAACACCGTATCGTCGTCGAGAAACGACGCAAACGCCTTGAAGTCGCGATCCGCCATGGTCCTGGCGAAGGCGCATTCGGTTTCGATCACCTCCCTCCCGATACCGGGGCGCGGGCGCGTCGTGCCGTTGCAGCCTGCGCCATCGTCGGCGGGGCGCATGATCGGCTTCGAACTGGTTACCGGCTTGTGCGCAACGCTGTTGCAGCCTGCCAGTGCCAGCACACAGGCGTACACAATCGCTGTCTTCGGGATCGAATGCTTCATGTTCATCAGCGCAAATCCTTGATGATCGCCTGTGCCGCGTTGCGTCCACTCGCGCCGCTGATGCCGCCGCCTCCGTGCACGCCGCTGCCGCACAGGAACAAGCCATCGAC
>JAFEFD010000094.1 GCA_018240765.1 Pseudomonadota bacterium
ATGCGCACGATCCAGTCGAGGTTGGACGGAATCTCCGCCGCGACCTGATTCAAGGTCTCGGCAAGTTTCTTCATCTGCGCCAGCGCGGCCGGGCTCAAGTCCGCCGAACCGGATTCGAACAGCACGTCGGTCGGCACCACGAAGCGATCGCCGACGACGCGGATGTCGGCGCGGTCGCCAAGCGCTGCACGCAGCTTGCCGAAGAATTCCGAACGGTATTTTTCCAGCTGGTTCACCTTGTTTGCGAGCGCGAGGTTGAGCTGCGCGCCAAGGTCAGCGATCTTCCGGTCCTTGTCCTTCACGTTGGCGTTGGCAAGATCGAGTGCAGCCGAAAGCTTGCTCAATTGCTCGCGTACCGCGGCAATCTGGCGATTGAGCAGTTCGACCTGGGCGGCGGATTTCGCATTGAGATCGGTTGCGACGACGAGACTCTTCTTCGAGGTATCCAGCTCCGCGCCAAGGGTTGCCACTTGCTGTTCAAGCTGGGCCTTGAGTGCCGCGAGCGCGGCGATGTCGGCGTTGAGTTTCGCCGCCTCGACGTTCTTGGCATCGAGCGCCGCATTCGAGACGCCGAGCGAAGCGGACAACTCGTTGACCTTTACGTCGAGCTTGGCCTTCGCGTCCTGCGCGAGCGACAGCGTCTGCGCGAGTTGCGCAATTTGCGCGTTGAGATCGGCCAGCGCGCGGTTCTTGCCCGCGATGGTCTGCGACAGCACGAACTGGCCGATCGCGAAGATCAGCAACACGAACACCATGACCAGGATCAGCGACGACAGCGCGTCGACGAATCCCGGCCAGATATCGAGCGAGCGCCGCCGGCGCGCGAGTGAATTCATTGCACGGCGCCGCGGCTGGCGCCCGTGGACTTGCCGTCCACGGCGGCGGCGATCGTGCGCGAGAGCAGGCGCAGCTCACCGCGCAATTCGTCCGACAGGCGATCACGGCCCAGCGAATCGGTCAGGCGCGCCAGTTGCGTATTCAATTCACTGAGTTGCTCGCTGGAATTGTGCCGCTCGCGCTCGGATTCGACGAGCGCGCGCTGCATGCGTTCGAGGCC
>JAFEFD010000095.1 GCA_018240765.1 Pseudomonadota bacterium
AACAATGGCACCAGCGACAGCAACAAGCCGAGCCACAGCAGTGGCAGGGTCATTTGATCCGGCAACAATTGCGTGCGCACGTCGATGCCGGAAAGCGCGACCAGGGTCCAGGTCAGCGCCAGTCCTGCGCAAGCCTGCCAGCCGATGCCGAACTTCCACACGACGATGGCCGAGCACACGCCGGTGAGCAATTCCACGAGCGGATACTGGATGGAAATGGGAGCGTGGCAATGCCGGCAGCGTCCGCGCAGGGCCAGCCAGCTCACGAGTGGAATATTCTCCAGCGCGCCAAGCCGATGCTTGCAGCGCGGACAATGGGACGGTTCGCGCACGATGTCGGGCGGCGTCGCAGTCTCTTGTGCTTCGAGCTCCAGCATCTCGCGACTCTGCGCGCGCCATGCGTGCATGAGGCGCTCGGGCAGGCGCAGGATGACGACGTTGAGGAAGCTGCCGACGAGCAGGCCCAGGATCCCGGCGCACGCAATCGCTGCGCCGGGGTGGGCAATGAGAAAATCCACGACGGATCGCGCGCCGACTAGGCGACCACGGCGGCGAGTTTGAAGATCGGCAGGTACATGCCGACGACCAGGCCGCCGACGATCGTGCCGATGATCACCATGATGAACGGTTCGAGCAGGCTGGACAACGCATCCACCGCATTGTTGACTTCCTGCTCATAGAACTCGGCGACCTTGAACAGCATCTTGTCCAGCGCACCGGATTCCTCGCCGATTGCGACCATCTGCACGACCATGTTCGGAAAAATATTGGTCTGACGCATCGCCAACTGCAACTGATGTCCGACTGATACGTCGTCGCGAATGCGCCGTACCGCGTCGTTGTATACCGGGCTGCCGGTGGCACCGGCGACAGAATCCAATGCCTCGACCAGCGGCACGCCCGCGGCGAAGGTGACGCCCAGCGTGCGCGAGAAACGCGCGATCGCCGATTGTTGCAGAATCTGCCCGACCACCGGCAACTTGAGCACCGCCCGCGCCAAGAAATTCGCGAACTTGGGCGAGCGTTTGTAGGCAAAAATCAGTGCTGCGACGATACCGGCGACCCACAACAGGACTAACCACCAGTATGAGGTCAAAAAGCGCGAGGCATTGACGATCATCTGCGTGAATGCAGGCAGCTGCGCGCCGAAATTCTTGAACACATCCTCGAATTGCGGCACCACGAAGATCAACAGGATCGCCGACACCAGGATTGCCACAGCAAACACGATGGCCGGGTAAAACATCGCCTTCTTGATCTTGCCCTTGATCGCCTCGATGTTTTCCTTGTAGGTAGCCACCGTATCGAGCACGGTATCGAGCACGCCCGCCGATTCGCCGGCCTTGACCAGGTTGCGGTACAACTCGTCGAACTGGACCGGGTATTTGCCCATGGCCTCGTGCAACGACGAGCCGCCTTCGATATTGGCCTTGACGTCGTTGAGCATGTTCTTCATGCGTGGATTGGTGCTGCCGCTGGCCATGATCTCGATGCCCTGCACCATCGGCACGCCGGCCGCCATCATTACCGCGATCTGGCGGCTGAACACCGCGATATCGCGCGCCTTGATGGTCTTGCCCGCGGATCCGAACAGCGGCTTGCCCTTGGCTTTGACTGACAGCGGATTGATGCCCTGGCGGCGCAATTCGGCCTTGACCAGGGTTGCGTTTTTCGCGGCAAAGTCGCCTTTCATCTTTATGCCGCGCTTGTCGGTTCCGCTCCAGGTGTAGGTGGTCAGTTCGCTGACCTGCGAGCGTGACTTGCCGCGGTCGGCGATGGCAGCGGCGCGGGTATTTGCGGTGGTGGCGGTTGCCATGATTAGTCCTTGGTCACGCGGTTGATTTCGGCGAGGCTGGTGATGCCGTTCTTCGCCTTGAGCAGCGCCGACTGGCGTAGATCGCGGATGCCCGCGGCTCTTGCGACCTCGGCGATCTGCAACGCATTGCCGCCGGCGAGGATGATCTTCTGTATGTCTTCGCTCATCGGCATCACCTGATAGATGCCGGTGCGACCCTTGTAGCCTTCGTTGCATCCCGAACAGCCGACCGCTTCGAACAACTGCAATTTGGCGTCGATCTCGGCCTGGGTGAAGCCTTCGGCAAGCAGTGCCGCGGCCGGCATCGGTGCCATCGGCCGCTTGCAGTCGTGCAGGCGCCGCGCCAGGCGCTGGGCGATGACCAGGGATAGCGACGAGGTGATGTTGAACGGGGCGATGCCCATGTTCATCAGGCGCGCAATGGTCTGCGGGGCATCGTTGGTGTGCAGGGTGGACAACACCATGTGACCGGTCTGCGCCGCCTTGATCGCGATCTCGGCGGTTTCCAGGTCGCGGATTTCGCCGACCATGATCACATCGGGGTCCTGGCGCAGGAACGAACGCAAGGCCGCGGCGAAGGTCATGCCGCGCTTGACGTTCTGCTGCACCTGGTTGATGCCGTCGACGCGGATTTCGACCGGGTCCTCGACCGTGGAAATATTGCGACCTTCGATGTTGAGGATATTGAGCGCGGTGTACAGCGACACCGTCTTGCCCGAGCCGGTCGGGCCGGTCACCACCACCATGCCGTAGGGTTTTTCGATGGCGTCGAGAAAGAGTTTTTTCTGGTCGTCCTCGTAGCCGAGCTTTTCGATGTCGAGCTTGGCGGCAGAACCGTCGAGGATACGCAGCACCCCCTTCTCGCCGAACAGGGTTGGGCAGGTGCTGACGCGAAAGTCGATCGACTTGCTCTTGGACAGGTTGAGCTTGATGCGTCCGTCCTGCGGCACGCGGCGCTCGGCGATAT
>JAFEFD010000096.1 GCA_018240765.1 Pseudomonadota bacterium
CTCCATGGGCGTGGCGTTGTGGGAGGCCCTGCTGGCCAACCCCGCGACGCCGGCCTCGCTGATCGACGAGCTGTACGCGATCGAACTGCAGCGCATCGTGCTGAACATGCAGATCAGTCTGACCCACAGCATCGCTCGCCAAGCCCTGGAATGCGCCAACAAGGCCGCGCAGGCCGAAGCGGCTTACCTGCGGCGCGTCCACGGGCATACCGCGTCCGTTCCACCCACCACCAAGGAGTCACCATGAGCACGCACTTCGTCGGCGAGGGCAACATCGGTTCTGCGCCGGACTACCGCGAATTTCCGAACGGCAACGACGAGCCGCGCCGGCTGCTTCGCCTGAACGTCTACTTCGACAACCCGATCCCGAAGAAGGACGGCGAGTACGAAGATCGCGGCGGCTTCTGGGCGCCCGTGGAGCTGTGGCACCGCGACGCCGAGCACTGGAAGACGCTGTACCAGAAAGGTATGCGGGTGCTGGTCGAGGGCCGCACCGTGCGCGACGAATGGGAGGACGCCGACGAGAACGAGCGCGTGACGTTCAAGGTCGAGGCGCGGCGCGTGGGCATCCTGCCGTACCGCATCGAGTCGGTGGCGCTCAGCACCAAGCCGGCCGGCGGACAGTAATTCGCCCATCGCCGTTCCCCCGAGGGCGGCTGTAGCAACCGTCATACGCCCGCGATGCACCAGCGAGCTATCCCCAGGGGATAGCTCCAAGGTCGTTCACGGAGTTCCAGCCGCCCTCCCGAAACGACGCTCTTGCTGTGCCAGCTCCTGCGGTCTATGCACACCGCTGCGGCAACGGGCCGCCTGCCGATCACAAAGCGGTGTCTGCATCAATCGGCTTCCTTGCTGCCGGCATCTCCTGGCCCCGCCAAGCTGACGCCCATCCGATGAACCGCACATTTCCAAGGAGGCTTCATGCGCGTGTTCCTGTGCGAGAAGCCGTCCCAGGGCAAGGACATCGCCCGTGTGCTGGGTGCCGGTCAACGCGGCAACGGCTGCTACAGCGGCGCGGGTGTCGTCGTGACCTGGTGCATCGGTCATCTGGTGGAGGCGGTTCCGCCCGAAGGCTACGGCGAGCAATACAAGCGCTGGGCCATCGAGCAACTGCCCATTCTTCCTGAGCGTTGGCGTGTCGAGCCCAAGGCGGCGACCGCAGCGCAATTCAAA
>JAFEFD010000097.1 GCA_018240765.1 Pseudomonadota bacterium
CACCATCGGGAAACACCTGGATTAGCCGGCGCTTTGATTATTCGCCACGCAATGGCATGCTATTGGCGCGCGTTTTAATCCGGCGCGACGATTCATTATTCGCATTACAGGAATTGCCAATGGCCATTGAACTGAAGAATTTGAACAAGAAGCAGCTTGCCGAATTGATCGAACGTGCTGCGTCGCGCAGCCGCGAACTGGTCGCCGAGGAAATCGAAAAGATCCGCGCCGACGTGCGTGCCTACGCCAAGTCGAAGGGTTACACGATCGAGCATCTGTTCGGTGGCCGCGGCCGCAAGGGCAAGCGCGGCAAGGCTGCGCCGAAATACCGCAATCCGGCCGATCCGGCGCAGACCTGGTCGGGCCGCGGCAAACGGCCACGCTGGTTCAATGCCGCATTGAAAGCCGGCAAACGCGAAAAAGACTTGTTGATTTGACGATGCAAAACGCTGCGAAAAAATGCCGGCTTTTTGCCGGCATTTTCATTGACTTCACAAACTGCGTCGGGGAGCCACGAGCAAATCCCCGAACAATAATCCGGCGACGAGCGCGACCAGGATTGCGACCAGGGTAAAGCCGACGTCCAGTCCCAGGGTCACATCGCGTTCGAACATCAGCGACAAGGTGCGGAAACCCACGCTGCCGGGCACCAGCAGAATGATGCCCGGTTCGCGCACCAGCGCGCCCGGGCGCCCCGCCAGTCGCGCGTACAGATTGCTCGCCGTGCCGATGGCAAATCCAGCGAGGAACACGCCGAAATCCGGCGTGAACGCCGAGCTGCCGTAATAGGCGACGATGTACCCGAGTGCCGCCGACGCCATCACCAGCGGGTAATCGCGGCGCGCGGCCTGGAACAGGACGGCAAAGGAAAAACAGCCGAATCCGAGCGCCACCCATTCGGCCCAACCCGGCACCGGCGGTGCCGGCCCGGCAATCGGCAGCCAATGTAGTGCCTTGCCGATTTCCGTCGCCGCCAGCGTGCCGAAGGCGAGCTTGAGCAGGCTCATCATCGCGCCGGCCAGGCGCGCCACGCCCGAGGCCAGATGCTGGGTCGACAGCTCGCGCACCGCCGTGGTCAAGCTCAATCCCGGCAGCAGCACGATCAACGCCGCCAGTACCACCGTCTTGACGTTCAACGGCACGATGAATGCGGCGACAGCGCTGGCGATCAGGGTCGCGAGCAATGCCGAGATCGCCTCGAAACTCGCGCCCAGGCGCGGCCTGCCTTCGCTGGCCAGCGCGATCACACCGATCAGGACGCCGATCACACCGGCGACGGCGACGTCGGCCCAGGCCGCGTGCAGGATCGCCGCGACCGCCGCCGCCGCGATGCCGTAACTGCCCGCCGTGACAACGCGATTGCGCACGTTGCGCCGGCGATGGATGGCGCGCAGCAGGCGCGAACCTTCGGCGATGTCCAGGGTGCCGGCGATGACGCGGTCGGCAATCTCGTCCACCTCGCACATGCGGCGCAGGTTCACGTCGCCGGGCGACAGGCGGATGACCTGGGTGTGTTCGCTCAGGTCGTCCTCGGCCTGCCCGCGCGCGGCGAACGACAGGATCAACGCGGTCGGCGTGGACAGGCTGTCGCAATGCAGGCCGAGGCGCGCACTCACGCTGTCGATCGCCGATTCCAGGCGCGGCGCCGCGGCGCCGTACTGATGCAGGCGCCGCGCCAGTTCGACCACGAAGCGCATGCGCGTCGCGTTATCGGCGGGGTTTGTCGGGACGTTCACGGATCGCCCACCGGATAGTCGGGCGTCGTGTCCAGTGCGGCCGCGCAAACCGCGGCCAATTCCAGCAGGCGCAGGTCCGAACCCGGAGCACCCATGAGCTGCAAGCCGGCCGGCAAGCCGTTCGCTGTGAGGCCCAGCGGCAAGCTCAGCGCCGGACAGCCGGAAAGATTCGCGAACGCGGTGAAATCGGCCTGGTCGGCGGGCGCCGGCTCGCCGTGGGCAAATGCCGTCTGCGGCGTTGTCGGCGTGACCAGCACGTCGATGTCGGCGAACAACCGCCGCGCCTTGAGCACGGCGGCGTCGACGACACGATCGGCAATTGCATAGTCTGCTGCGGACTTGTCGCGCGCGTAGTCGAGCATGCGCGCAAGCCGCGGCGAAACGCCGGCAAGTACATCGGCAGGAAACGCGCCGAGCATTTCCGCTTCGACCAGGAGCAATCCCGCGCGGCGCGCGGCGGGCATCGGGAAATCCGCGAAATCGACGATGCGCCGGTCCGGCAAGGCGTGCGTCAACACCTCGAGCGCATGTGTGAACGCGACCGCCACGCCATCGCTCGCGCCCCAGGCGCGCACATCGGCAAGAACGCCGATGCGCAATTTTCCCGGCTCCCAATCGGGCAGATCCGGATCGAGGCGGCGGCGGCGCGAGCGCGGATCGGCCGCGTCGTAACCGGCGAGCACGTGGTAAAGCACGCCCAAATCGTCCACTCCGCGCGCAAGCAGGCCGACGCAATCCAGCCGCCGCGCCGCCGGCTTGATTCCCCGCAGCGAGATCTCGCCGGATGTCGGTTTGAATCCGTAAACCCCGCAATAGCTCGCCGGAATGCGGATCGAGCCGAGCGTATCCGTGCCGATCGCCGCCGCACACAATCCGGCCGCCACCGCAGCCGCGCTGCCCGCCGACGAACCGCCCGGCGAAAATCCGGGACGCCACGGATTGTGCACATCCCCGAAATGGGGATTCTTGCCTTCCGCGCCCGGGCCTTCGTCCATGCCGGTCTTGCCGAGGATGACGGCGCCGGCGCCACGCAGGCGCTCGATCACGGCCGCATCGCGCACGGCAGGTGCACGCGCGCCGGGCAGCCCTGCATGGGTCGGCAAGCCGGCCACGTCGATGTTGTCCTTGATCGCTACCGCAACGCCGTCGAGGCGCCCGATCACGTTGCCCTGGGCGCGGCGCGCATCCGATTCGCGCGCCTGCGTGGACGCGCTGTTCGCAGCAACGGCAACGAACGCGTTCACGCGCGCACTGGATTGCGCGATGGCGTCCAGGTACGTCCGCGTCGACTGCGCCGCGTCGGTCGTGCCTGTCGCGAGCCAATGCAAAATCTGGCAAAGCGTCGCGCCGCGCCATTGCCGTTCTGTTATCGTTTGCGTCATCGACTGCTCCCCTATCGGTCGCCGATTATGCCGCAAGCACACGCCGACGCCGCCACCAAGCCCGATACGCCACGCGGGCTGCGTTCGTCGCGCCTGCCGCGCTACCTGCAGGTTTCGGAGATCCTGCGCGAGGAAATCCGCCGCGGCGATCATCCGGTTGGCAAGAATTTCCCGACCGAGATGTCGTTGTGCAAGCGTTTCAAGATCAGCCGCTTTACCGCGCGCGCCGCGCTGCAACTACTCACCGACCAGGGATTGATCCTGCGCCGACGTGGCGCCGGCACCCTGGTGCGCAGCGCGGAAACGCGCATCACTTACGATCAGCACGTGCGTTCGATCGACGACCTGCTCCAGTACACCAACGCGACCGGCTTCCAGTTCCTGCACACCGACCGCGTGCCCGCCGACGCGGTGCTGGCGGGATGGCTCAATGTCAGCGTCGGCACCGAATGCCTGCACCTGCACGGCATCCGCTATCACCGGCGCAGCCAATTGCCGTATTGCCTCGGCGAGGTTTACCGGCGCGCGAGCTGGCAGGGCCTGCCGCAGGGCTTCGAGCGCATGGAAGACGCGATGCGCCACCTGATCGAGGAAAAATTCCAGGAGCGCATTGGCAAGGTCGAGCAATCCCTTTCTGCGGTATCCATCACCGAGGAACAGGCGCATGAGTTGAAAGTTCGCGCCGACACGCCGGGATTTCGCAGCGTGCGCCGCTATTTCGACATCAAGGGCCGGCTCGTGCTGGTCGCCGTAACCTTGCACCCCGGCCACGCGTTCAGCTATTTCACCAAGTACGAGCGCATGGATCCGGCGATGCGGGTTTGACCAGGACGGATCCGACCGGTTTGCCGACGCCCGCGCAAAACCGGACAATCGCCGCATCGATGCAAGGAATCCGGGCATGAGCGAACGCGAAGCGATGGAATACGACGTGGTCGTGGTCGGCGCCGGTCCGGCGGGCCTTGCGTTTGCGATCCGTGCCAAGCAGATCAGGCCGGACCTTCGCGTGTGCGTGATCGAGAAGGCGTCGGCGGTCGGCGCACAGATCCTGTCCGGCGCGGTCATCGAGCCGGAGCCGCTGAACGAGCTGCTGCCCGAGTGGGGCAGGAATCCGCCGCCGATCTGCGTGCCGGCAGCGCACGACGAATTCTGGTGGCTGCGCGACGCCACCCGCGCGACCCGCCTGCCCACGCCGCCGCAGATGCACAACCGCGGCAATTTCATCGTCTCGCTCGGCGCGCTGTGCGCGTGGCTGGCGCCGCAAGCCGAAGCGCTGGGTGTGGAAATCTATCCCGGCTTCGCCGCGGCGGAACCGTTTTTCAATGCCGATGGTTCGGTCGGCGGCGTGCGCATCGGCGACATGGGCGTGGCAAAGGACGGATCGCACAAATCCGGTTACACGCAGGGCATCGACATCAAGGCGCCGGTCACGGTGCTGGCCGAAGGCTGCCGCGGCTCACTGACCAAGCAGTTGATCGCGAAATTCAGGCTCGACGCAAACAGCGATCCGCAAACCTTCGGCATCGGCATCAAGGAATTGTGGCAACTGCCGGCCGGGCGCGCGGAACCGGGCAAGATCGTGCACAGCGTCGGCTGGCCGCTGGATGACTGCACCTACGGCGGCAGTTTCCTGTATCACCTGGACAAGGATCGCGTCGCGATCGGTTTCGTTGCGGGCCTCGACTACGACGATCCGAACTTCAAACCCTGGGAAGCGTTCCAGCAGCTG
>JAFEFD010000098.1 GCA_018240765.1 Pseudomonadota bacterium
AATGTGAGCAAGACCGGATTCGCGTTCGCGTGCCCGTGTGAGTGCGTGCGCAAAGGCGGATTCATAAATTTCATTCGATGCCTGCGGTGGAATTTCCGCTTCGAAAAGCGGCAGTCCAAGTGCGGCGGCCTGGCGGCGCAGGATCGAACGACGCACGCCGTGGATGGCGATGCGGTCGTACTGTGTTGTCAGCGTGGTCAACAACCCGGCCACGCGCCAGCGTGGGTTACCGAGCAATCGTTCCAGCGCGAGCGCCGAATCCTTGCCGCCGCTCCAGGCGAGCAGGACGGGTGTTGGTGAATCGGTCATGCGATCGATTGTGCCACGCGATCGCGGCTGCGCATGGGGTGGGACTACGCCCTTACGTTGCCCAGCAACTGCCCCGGCCATGAAAGGATGCGATTGAGCAGGGCGACGGGCGGACGCAGTGCGGACGTGGAGCTTTCGGTGTTCGGCGCGGCGGCATTCGCTGGCTGGCGCAGTCCGCGCATCTGGATACGCGTTTTGTCGATGCGCTGCCGACCGCGCTGGTCAAGCCATTCTCCGGTTCCGCCGCGCGCGGCATGCTGATCAAGACGATGAAGAATTACGGCGTGGACAGCTTCCCGGCCCTGACGGCCGCGACCGTGCAAGGCAGCACCGAAACCACGTTCTACGTGATTGCCGTGTACTACGGCGCCGTCGGCATCCGCCGCATCCGCCACACGCTCGGCTGCGCGTTGGTCGCCGATCTTGCCGGCATCGTCGCGTCGATTGCAGTGTGCTACTGGTTTTTTGGGTGATGTGCGCCGCATTTGATTGATCGCACTCTTGACATAGCCCCCCCCCCTGTCGGGCAGACTCGCCGCCCATCGCGTCGCCGAAGGAAAACGACCGCGCTGACCCGCGGGGATCGTCCTTTCAAGAAAAACAACAAATAGGGTGGGGAAGATAATGCATAAAGTAAAATGCTTCGTACTTTCAGCTGCGCAAGTCTTCGCTTGCCTATTCACGACACAGGCAAGAGCGATGTTTCAATGTCATTCGGGTACCGCTAGTGGGCCAGGCGGAAGTTCAACAACTGTCGTGTGTTGGAACGACAATATTCCGGACCCCGCAACATTGGCCGGTCAACAGGAAAGCGACAACGGTGGATTATTTGGGAGCGTCGGTGGCGGGGCACCAACGGTTGCACAACTCACGCACCTGACAAAGTGCGCGGTCGCCTACGGTTCGTACAATGGGCGCAAGGGGCCTAATCCCAGCTACACAACGGAATTTTCCAATCGGTATGGGTGGTATGCAAATAACGCACAAGGCACCGAGGTCGACTGGCATGCGACGATTAACGCAACTCAGCCGATGGGTGTTCCAGGTTGTCAGGGAAAGATTTGGTTGCAAAACGACGGAACTACGTTCCCGCTTACCAGTTCATGCAACGGAACCACGTGGACCGGCAATACGACGATAATCTGGGCAAGCGCCTACACCAGCGACGCCCGAATGGTAAATGTTCTTGCGCATGAATGGGCGCATGAATGGGGCGCTGACGAAACCAATGCGAAGCAAGTGGGGAATGCTGCCGAGATTGCTTTCCAGCAAGATCATGGCGATAAATGTTGGTGAGCGATTCGCCCATAAACTGGCATAGTGCGTAGTCGAAGAGTTACGGGCGAAGCAAAGACGACCATGTCGCATTATAAACCTAGCCAATCGCTTTTGTTGTACTTCGCCGTGGCTGTGTTGGCGGCGGGCATTGCTATTTCATACTTCCGTAGTGATTCGCCTCAGTCCAATGCACCGGTAACAGGAAAGCAAGCCGCAGTACATCCAACGCAGAAATTGCCCGCTGCCGAACCACAATCGTCCGCTTTAGCTCAGGCTTCACGCGACATCGACAATCGTGGGAATTCGATGAACAAGCCGAGTGAGTCGGCGCGCGCTGCTGAAAGTAATTCGTCGGAAATTGAACGCGCGTCAGCAGCATTTCATCAATCGCATGAATGTCATGTGGCGTGGAACACGATCAAAGGGCTACGGGCAGAAATAGCTGCATGCGATTCGCTTGGCAGCGCAATGGACGACACTTGTCGAAGAAACATCAAGCGTGCGGAAGAACAAATTCAAAGCCAAACTGCTCGTTTGACTAATTGCAGTGCGGTTCCTGCTGTGCTCGAAAAAGCCTATTTCGATTCAGTTGGCCGTGCAGCGGAATTGGGTAACGCAGATGCTCAGGTTTGTTATGTCCAAGGCAATTTCTCCATTGAAATCAGCGATCAGCAAATGGAGCGATATAAAGATAACGCGCGCAATTTCATTCAACTGGGGCTGGAAAGAGGTGATTGGCGAATCGTTAACTTGCTGGCGCAGGATACCAATGTTCACATCAGTGGTTTTTTGGGGTCAGTCTCCTCTAGATCCCCCATCGATATATTACGGATGAATCGGTTGCTGCGACATGGTGCGACGGGAGGATATGCGCAATTCTTGGACACGAATGCGAAGGACTTGGCTATCCGTCTTGGTAACAAGGCACAAGTCGATTCAGCCAATTCGTGGGCGCAGGAAGAGTACGAGCGCCATTTCCACAATTCACCAATTTTGAATTCTGAACCGGAAGATTGCAAAGAGGCCGAATTGCATGAAGAAACACCGGGCCAATAAGGCCGCATGGTCTTGACGCGATGCGAATCCGATCAATCATCCGTAGTTAAGCCCGCATCGTCCCGAGCAACCGCCCGGGCAGCGAGCGGATGCGATTGAGCAGGGCGGCGGGCAGGCGCAGCGCGGACGTCGAGCTTTCGGCATTTGGCGCGGCCGCGACATAGCGGCGTGCGGCCTGCGGGTTCTGTTTCAATTGCCAGTAGCGGCCGATCGCCGAATCCACGCTCAGCCGGCAGGTGCCCATGCGCACCGGCTTGATCAGCATGCGGTAGACCTGACCCTCGTTGATCAGCTCGATCGCCGTCGCCGCGTTCGCGCGTTCGGTCACGACCACGGTGGCGATGTGCGGATGGTGCAGCTTGAGCGCCTTGAGCAGGCCGGTCAGGTCGTGGCGGCCGGCTTCGGTTTCGGAAATGACGACGCCGGTTTCCTGCTGCTCCATGATCTGCAGCGCGCGTTCGGCGTTGTTCGCGAAGTTCACTTTGTAGTACGGCTGCAGGATCTCGCGCAGGCGCTGCTGCACGGCGGTGTCGTCTTCGATCACGAGCACGCCAACCTGGGTGCGCGCGCGATCATGCTCGGCTTGTGGCAGTACGTCGCGCACGATCACCGGTGCTTCGCGTGCGATCGTGCCGGCACCGGCAACCAGCGCTTTCAGCTCGGCGTTGTCCCACGGCTTGTTGACGAAGCGGAACACCTCGCCTTCGTTGACCGAACCGAGCACGGCCTTTAGGTCGGAATAACCGGTGAGCAGGATGCGCAGCGCGCGCGGATGGGTTTCCTTGATCTCGCGTAGCACGTCCACGCCGACTTTTTCCGGCATGCGCTGGTCGCAGATGACTACATCGACGTCGTGCTGCTTCGCCAATGCCGCGGCTTCCAGCGGATTGGTGGTCTGAATCGTGGTGTAGTCACGCAGCAGCGCCTTGAGCGCGCGCAGGATGCGCGACTCGTCGTCGATCATCAGGATGCGCAGCGGTGCGGGCGTGTCGGTCATGGAATCAGGCATCGGCCGCAGTCGGGCCGCTGCCGTTCACGGGCAGGCTAACCGAGAACGTGGTGCCTTTTCTGGGCGTCGTTCGCACTTTGATCGTGCCGCCATGGCCCTTGACGATCTTGTGTACGATGGAAAGACCCAGGCCGGTGCCTTCACCGACCGGTTTGGTGGTGAAGAACGGATCGAAGATCTTCGGCAGCACGTCGTCGGGAATGCCGCACCCGGTATCGGTGAAATCCATCTGCACCTGGCCGCCGTCCGCGCGGCTGTCGATGGTCAGGGTGCCGTCGCCGTCAATCGCCTGTGCCGCGTTCGTGATCAGGTTCAGGAATACCTGGTTCATTTGCGACGGCATGCAGCGCACCTTGGGCAGCGGTTGCAGGTGCTTGACCACCTTGACGCGATCGCGCAACTGGTGCTGCGCGATCATCAGCGCGCTTTCGATGCCTTCGTTCAGGTCCATCGTGTCCATGCCGTCGCGGTCGACGCGCGAGAAACCTTTCAGGTTCAGCACCAGCGTGGACAACTGCGCGAGGCCTTCGCTGGCGTCGCCGAGCAATTCTTTCGCATCCTTGAGCAGCGGGCTTTTTTCGACCGCCGCGCGCGCCTCGAACAACTTGCGCCGCGCTTCCTCGACGTGCTTGACGAGCTTGTCGAGGCTGGCCTTGTCCGCGTTGAAGATGAGATCGACCGGTTGCAGGCAAACTTGCACGGCTGCGTCGTACTGCTTGACCAGGTTGCGGTAGTCGTCGAGCAGGTCGCCGACGACTTCGACGTTGCTCTTGACGAAACCGAGCGGGGTGTTGATCTCGTGCGCCACGCCCGCGACCATCTGCCCGAGCGAGGCGAGCTTGGTGGTGTGGATGACTTGCGACTGGCTGGCCTGCAGGCGCTTGAGCTCCTCTTCGGATTCGACGTTGCCGGCGCGCAGAACCAGCATCTGCCGGCGCGTGCGCGTCAATTCGAAGCCGAGCCCGGCGCAAGCCGCGAGCAGCAGGATGATCACGAGCAGCATGGGCGATACCTCCTCCGTGACGGCGCAGTATAAGCGCGGCAATGGCGCAAAAGCGCGACGGTATTGCCGATTGTCGCTGTTTCAGCGCGCCCGGCCGCCTTGCGGCACTTGACGGCCTGCTCGCGTTCGCGGACGCTCGCGGACGATTCGACAGTCCTGGGAGGGGCCGATGAAATCCATGCTCGCGCTGGTCTTGCTGGCAGTGCTGTGCGGGTTTGCCGGTGTTCCTGCGCACGCCGCAGGCGCCGATGCGCGCGACCTGGCGCCCGGATTGCAGATTCCCGCCGCCGCACGGCCCAGCCCGAATTTCGATGTCGACAAGGCCACCCAAGCCTACCTTAACCTGCTGTCGCCGCAGCAGCGCGCCCAATCCGACGCCTATTTCGAGGGCGGTTACTGGCTGCAACTGTGGGAATTCCTTTACGGCCTCGGCGTGGCGGCCCTGCTCCTGTGGGGCGGCATCTCGCAGCGGCTGCGCAATGCCGCGCGGCGGCTGAGCAAACGACCGTGGGCCTACACGTGGGCGTATGCCGTGTTGTTCGTGATCGTTTATTTCCTGCTGAGTCTGCCGTGGTCGATCTACACCGATTTCGTGCGCGAGCACCAGTACGGCTTGGCGACGCAGGATTTCGCCGGCTGGTTCGGTGATGCGCTGAAATCCCTGCTGGTCAGCGCGATTATCTTGCCGCTTGTGCTGGTCGCGATTTATGCGGCAGTGCGCCGCGCCGGCGCGCGCTGGTGGATCTGGGCAAGCGGTATCGCCTTCGTCTTCATCGTGTTCGCGATGATGCTGGCGCCGGTGTACGTGGAGCCGCTGTTCAACGACTACAAACCGCTGCGCAATGGCCCCGCGCGCGACGCCGTGTTGGCGCTGGCGCGCGCCAACGGCATTCCCACCGATCACGTCGTCGAGTTCGACGCCTCGCGCCAGACCACGCGCATCAGCGCCAACGTCGCCGGCTTCGCCGGCACCACACGCGTCGCGCTCAACGACAATCTGCTGAACAAGACCTCATTGCCGGAAATCAAGGCCGTGCTCGGTCACGAGATGGGCCATTACGTGCTCAACCACGGACTGCGCCTGACAATCTATTTCACCCT
>JAFEFD010000099.1 GCA_018240765.1 Pseudomonadota bacterium
CCGAACACGACATGGGCGAGGCGAAAGCGCCGCCCGATCAGGCGGCAATTGCGGAACAGCCGGCGCACGTCTTCAGGCGTGGCATCCGTGGCGACGTCGAAATCCTTGGGCTGGCCGCCGATCAGCAGATCGCGCACGGCGCCGCCGACCAGGTAGGCGGCGTAGCCGGCTTCGTTGAGTCGGTACAGGACGCGGAGTGCGCCGCTGGATATCTGCTTTCGGGAAATGCAATGCGCCTCACGCGGAATGATGCGCAGCGCGGCCTGATTCGGATTGGATTCGTTCATTGAATGTTCTTCAGGTGCGCTTCGTGCGCACGCGGGAATTGTCCCATGTAGGGACGTGCCGGTATACTGCGGCCTGCGCGCGCTCCCATCGTCTAGAGGCCTAGGACGGGGCCCTCTCAAGGCCTAAACAGGGGTTCGAATCCCCTTGGGAGCGCCACTTTGCTGTTTGCTAGCTGCTGCGCTTGTCAGTTTGCGCGCGTACGGTGCTCGGAATCCTCATTTACCCAAAAGTAAACTCCGGTTCCTGCGCTCCGTGCGCACGTAAACCGCCTGCGCTCGCGACGCTCCCAAATCAGCAATGCTGAAATCCGATCTCACGGTTGATTTTGCGAATCTTCAACAATGCCCTTCGTCGTCGTCGAAAACTGCATCAAGTGCAAATACACCGATTGCGTTGAAGTGTGCCCGGTGGATTGCTTCCACGAAGGCCCGAACTTCCTCGTGATCGATCCCGAGGAATGCATCGATTGCACCCTGTGCGAGCCGGAATGCCCGGCCAACGCGATCTTTCCGGAAGACGACGTGCCCGCGGGCCAGGAGCATTTCGTCGGGCTCAATGCCGAACTGGCGCGCCTCTGGCCCGTGTTGACCGAACGCAAGGACGCGCCTGCCGACGCCAAGGAGTGGGACGGCAAGGCCGGCAAGTTGCCGTTGCTGGAACGCTGAAAAAGTCCGGCTTACGAGAGACGCTCGCGCAAGATCGCCAACACGCGGCGCGCGGCCTCCTCGGGACCGTTCACTTCCACGCGCGCGCCATCGCCATCGGCGCTGACTGTCACGGTGAGGTTTCCGCTCACCGGACCGGTATCGGCGGGCGTCTTCGATCCGCCACCGAACGGGTGCAGGATGCGCGAATACCAGTGGTGCTCGGCGGGCGCAGCAACCGCAGCCGGCGCGCGCAGGCCGGAAACTTCAAGCGTGTAGGTGTGCGCCGTGGCGTCACGCGCGCTGATCGTGCCGGCTTGCGCGCGTTCCAGGGCCAAGCCGACGCGCTGCCAGGCATGATCGACGCTATCGCTGATCCGCAAGCTGCCGCCGCCGGCGATCACGCCTGCCGGAGGCGCACTGCCGGGTTGCGCGGCGGATGCCTGTGCGGCACTGCCCGATCCCGACTGCGGTATCGACAACGTGTCGGAGGACACCGGCGCATCCAGATCCGGCGGCACCTCGAGCGGTTGGGTTTCGCGCGCCTTGTCGTAGTAGTTGGTGTTTTGACGAAACCAGCTGCAGCCGCCGAGCAGGCCTGCGACGGCGATGAGGGAAATGGTCCAGCGAATGGAATGAATGCGGTTCACGGCGAATCCTGTCGGGAAGCGTTGAATCGGAGAGCTTACGCGGCACCGCTGTGCCGTTGCTGAACCAGGTGCAGCGCATCGAGTACTTGCCTCGCGCGTGCACGATGTCCTGCGGTCAGCGTCAACAGCGGCAAACGCGGCTCGGGCGAACCCAGGCCAAGCTCGTGCAATAACCATTTTACCGGAATCGGGTTCGGTTCGGCGCTAAGCAGGACGTAAAGATCGGCAAGCTCGGCGTCAACGCGTTTCGCGCCGGAGTCGTCGCGGTGCAATGCCGCGTCGCACAAGGCCCGCATCGCGGCAGGCGCTGCGTTCGCCGCAACCGACACGACGCCGCGCGCACCGGCCAACATCGCTTGCGCGCAGGTCGGGTCGTCGCCGCTGAAAACCGAGAAGTCCGGCGTCTGCAGCGCCAGCAGCGCCGAAACCCGCGCGACATCTCCAACGGCTTCCTTGATGCCGGCGATGCGTTCGTGTCCAGCCAGGCACGCAACGGTTTCCGGCAGCATGTCGCAACCGGTGCGCGACGGTACGTTGTACAAAACAATTGGGATCCCTGCCTCATCCGCGACCAAGGAAAAGTGTCGGAACAATCCTTCCTGGGTCGGGCGCACGTAGTAAGGGGTGACGATCAGGGCAGCATCGGCGCCAAGCGCCGCCGCACGCCGGGTCGCGAGGATCGTCTTGTGCGTGTTCGCCGTGCCGGTTCCGGCGAGCACCGGCACGCGTCCGCCCACGCGTTCGATGCAGAAGGCAAGCAGGCGGTCGAATTCCGATTCGCTGAGCGCGTGCGCTTCGCCGGTCGAGCCGGCGACGACCAAGGCCTGGGTACCGCCTGCAAGCTGATAGTCGATCAACGCGCCGAATGCAGTCAGATCAGGCGCATCGTCGCGAAACGGAGTGGCCAGCGCACAGATGCTGCCGACGAGTTTTTTCAATTTTTCACCCGGAAGGATCGGAGCCGTCCAAAAGCGTCGCGAGCGACGGCGGATTTTGCGTCGCCGGAGCGCAGGAACCGGAGTTTACTTGACAGTAAATGAGGATTCCGAGCACCGCCGGCGCACAAGCTGCCGAGCGCAGCAGCTTTTGGCTCGGCGATGTTACTTGCCACCCGCGGAAGCGGCAAGTATTCTCGCAGGCGACGCTGGCAATCACCCCGACATGCGCAAGATCCCGGAAGCCGCAGCACCCATCGATCCAGCCCCGCGTCCGGCCGCGAACGAAAATTACCTGTTGATCAACGCCTTTGCGCCCGCCGCGCGTTCGCCGCTCACCGCGATCGCCAAGCGCGTGAGCGATGCCGGCTGCAATATCGCCGAAACACGCGTGTCCGCGCTGGGCAGCGAAATCGGCGTACTCGTGCTGGCACAGGGATCCTGGGACGCCATCGCCAAACTCGAAACGGCGCTGGCGCGACTTGAACGGGATGAAGATACCCGGCTGATGCATTTCCGCACCGGGCCCAAGCCGGTGCAGACCAACTTGCTGCCCTACATGATCGAGGTTGTTGCGGCGGACAAACCCGGCATCCTGTTCCAGATCGCCGAGTTCTTCCAGGAACACGGCATCAGCGTGGAGCAGTTGCAGTCCATGCGCTACCGCGCGATGCAGACCGGCGCCGACATGTTCTCGGCGCAGATTACCGTCGGCATCCCGGCGAATACGCATATCGCCGCACTGCGCGACGATTTCCTGGAATTCTGCGACGGCCAGAATCTGGATGCGATCATGGATCCGGTGAAATTCTGATGGTAGCTATCGGCAAGTCCGTTCCCGACCTGCGTGGCGACGGCACGACCGGACCGATCCGCCTGCGCGACCTGCGCGGCCAACCCGTCATCGTGTATTTCTACCCGAAGGACAACACGACCGGCTGCACGCGCGAAGCGCAGGATTTCCGCGATCTGGTCAAGGCGTTCACCCGGCACAAGGCGATCGTACTCGGCGTATCCCGCGATTCGCTCGCATCGCACGAAAAATTCCGCGCCAAACAAAAACTCACATTCGCTCTGGTTTCCGATCCGGACGAAACCTGGTGCCGCGCGTTCGACGTGATCCACGAGAAAACGCTGTACGGACGCAAGTTCATGGGCGTGGTGCGCAGCACGTTCCTGATCGGCGCTGACGGCAAGTTGCTGCGCGAATGGCGCGGCGTCAAGGTACCCGGGCACGCACAGGCCGTACTCGACGCAATCTCCGCTACATGACACACAGGGCAAGCACCGCATGACCAAAGGCAAGCGTATCTACGTCCTCGACACCAACGTGCTGATGCACGATCCGACCGCGCTGTTCCGCTTCGAGGAACACGACGTATTCCTGCCGA
>JAFEFD010000009.1 GCA_018240765.1 Pseudomonadota bacterium
CTGGAGGAAACCCAGAACGAAATCCTTTCCACGATGGCCTGCCACGGCTCCATCCGTGCCAATCGGCGCTTGACTTTGCCGGAAATGAACGCACTCTTGCGCGAGATGGAAGCGACCGAGCGTTCCGGCCAGTGCAACCACGGCCGACCGACCTGGGTACAACTGCCGATCGCGGAGCTGGACAAGATGTTTCTCAGGGGTCGGTGATACCGGCTGTTTGGTTTGCGGAGAATCCCATGATCAATTCGATGTTGCTCGCGACAGCGGTTCTTGCCGCTACCGCCGGCGTTGCGGCTGATTCGACCTACGTAAAGCAGATCCAGGATTGGCGGCAAGAGCGCGTCGAACATCTGCGCGCCCCGCATGGCTGGCTGTCCCTGGTTGGACTCGACTGGCTCAAGGACGGCAAGAACACGCTCGGCTCGGCCAAGGGCAACGACATAGTGCTCGCGAAGATGCCGGCGCACTTGGGCTCGATTACTCTGACCGGCGGCAAGGCCACGATCACGCTGGATGCAAATTCCGGTGCGACCATCGATGGAAAATCCATTCGCGAGGTCGAGTTGCTCGACGACAGCCATGACAAGCCGACCACGATTGCGTTCGGCACGGTGAGTTTCTATCTCGTCCAACGCGGCGACAAATACGGCCTGCGCGTGAAGGACAGCGAGGCGCCGGCGCGCACGCATTTTGCGGGCATCGACTATTTTCCGATCGATGCAAGCTGGCGCATCGAAGCAAAATGGGAAGCCTATGATCCGCCGCACGAGGTGGAGGAACCAAATGTCCTCGGCCAGATCGACAAAGTCGTGGTGCCGGGCGCGGCGGTTTTCGAGCGCGATGGCAATACCTACCGCGTGGAGCCCGTGATCGAATCGCCGGGCGATACCAGCCTGTTCCTCGTGTTTGCCGACAAGACCAGCGGTCACGAAACCTATGGTGCGGCCCGCTTCGTCTACACCGAGCCGGTCAAGGATGGCAAGGTCGTTATCGATTTCAACAAGGCTTACAATCCGCCCTGCGCGTTCTCGCCATACGCGACTTGCCCGTTGCCCACCGCGCAGAATCGCCTGAAGCTGCGCGTGACTGCGGGTGAGAAGAAGTACAGCGGCGAGCACGAATAAACCCAATCTCTGCATGGACGAATCATGGGCAAGTCAGTAGTTATCCTCGGCGCACAGTGGGGCGATGAGGGAAAAGGCAAGATCGTCGACCTGCTCACCGAGCGCGTCGGCGCGGTGGCGCGTTTTCAGGGTGGCCACAATGCCGGCCACACCCTGGTCATCAAGGGCAAGAAGACCGTCCTGCACCTGATTCCCTCCGGCATCCTGCGCGAGGGCGTGCTGTGCCTGATCGGCAACGGCGTGGTGTTGTCGCCAGCAGCACTTCGCGAGGAAATCGCCGAACTCGAAGGGCAGGGCGTGAACGTGCGTTCGCGCCTGAAGATCAGCCCGGCCACGCCGCTGATCATGCCGTATCACATCGCACTGGATCAGGCGCGCGAAAGAGCCAGTGGCAAGAACGCGATCGGCACGACCGGACGCGGCATTGGTCCGGCCTACGAAGACAAGGTCGCGCGGCGCGGTATCCGCGTCGCGGACTTGATGTATCCCCATGAGTTGCCGGACAAGCTGCGCAGCGTCGTCGATTACCACAATTTCGTCCTGAAGAACTGGCTCAAATCCGACGAAGTCGATTACCGCAAGGTACTCGACGAGGCGCTGGAATTCGGCGATTACGTCAAGCCAATGATCGACGACGTCTCCACGACACTGCACGATCTGCGCCGCGACGGCGCCAACATCCTGTACGAAGGTGCGCAAGGCTCGTTGCTGGACATCGACCATGGCACGTATCCGTATGTGACTTCGTCGAACACCACGGTCGGCGGCGCGTATGCCGGCACCGGCGTCGGCGCGAGCGATATCGATTACGTGCTCGGCATCTGCAAGGCTTATGCGACGCGTGTCGGCGGCGGTCCGTTCCCGACTGAACTGAACGATGCCACCGGCGAGGCGCTGCGCAAGCGCGGCAACGAGTTCGGCGCCACCACCGGTCGCCCGCGCCGCTGCGGCTGGATCGACCTGGTCGCGCTCAAGCGCGCGGTGCAGATCAGCGGCATCAATGGCCTGGCCATCACCAAGCTCGACGTGCTCGACGGATTGCCGTCGATCAAGGTCTGCATCGCCTACGA